>NZ_BMXO01000004.1:0-210057 GCF_014651795.1 Vreelandella hamiltonii
AGGCGGCTGGCAACACGCTATGAGCGACTGGCGAGAAACTACCAGTCGCTACTCAACCTTGTATCCGCCGTCATATGGCTGGCCTAATTGTTAACGCTCCCTAGTCGCCACGAACGTAGCGATGCCTATTAGCGGCATTTTAAACAAGATAGTGGTAGCGAACGGGGCTGCCTATTGTACTGGTGGCCAATAAGAAAAAAGGATGAATCGGGCTTATTTGGCGGCGTACGAAACGTCGTGTCCCGTCGCTGTGAGAAGAGCCTCTTGCGCTTTCAGAATACCTGGCAACATGTTGAGCGCACCCGCATCGTTACTGGCTCGGCAACGGTGGCAAAACTCATGGGCACGGGCAGCAAGAGCAACATGATGTGCCGCCACGTCAGGGGTCTGTAACTCCGCCCACCTGGGGCAGGCGCACAGCATTGGCCATTGGGCTGCCAGCAGCGTTTGCACCTCTGACGCCAGCTTGGCCGAGAGAGGCCAGTAGCTTCCCAGCGTGTCATGAGCCCACCCATGCCAATCCAACAGCAGCAACTGCTTATTATCTACCAAGGCCAGGCGCGCGCTGGCGGGATTATGGATGGTCAGGCATTGAGGCACCTTCTCGACCAAGGCAATGATATGTGGCCAGCACTCTTTGAAACGCGCTACCTGAAAGGCTTCCCTGTCTTCATGGGCAAGGTAATCAAACCAGGCGGTGTCGATGCTCCTCATGCGCTCAGGCAGCGAAGCGAAGGTGGCTCGATATTGCATCACGAGCCCCTGGGAGACCGGTAGTTGCAGCAGCGCCTTGCGAAGTGGGGCCATCCAGGGTTTGCGCTCTTCAGAGTTTAGCCACTGTGGGCGCTGGCTCCCGACGTTCAGCACCACGTAACGGCACCAGAGCAAGCCACCATGCTCGAGCAGCCTGGGCACTTCGGGCTGTACTGCGCAGGCTGTCATATGATGCTCTTCGAGCAATGCCACTTCATGATGCGCCTCGTTCTCCCGAGCGGGCACGTAGCATTTCAACAGCCAGTAAGCGGGTGGCGCGCTGCCGTGTTGAGCACGTAGCAGCACGTGGGAAACGGTACGCCCATGAAGCAGGCGGCATTCGACGATCTCGAAGACGCCATGATGACGTTCGGCAAGCCAGCCGGGCAACCATTGAGCCAACCTTGCTGCTTCGAAGCGTTGGAGGAAATCTGTGGCCTCCTCTATGAATACTTGCCGTGTACGGGGCAGCAGCAGCATATTGATGTGCTGAAAATGCTTGATGATCCCTAGCACGTTGACGATGCCATTGACGCTGGCAGCCATCATTTGACGCAGGGCAATCAGCAGGATGAACAGCATGAACAGGGGGCGCACCGAGCCATAAATATAATCGATGACCAGGATGCCGAACCCCAGCGCAAAGCTGACATTGATCACCGTCAACACGTTGCTTTGCAGCTTTTCCTGAATCTGGGGCACTTTTTCGAAACGATAATGCCGCACCACGATGCCCATCAGGGTCGCCACACAGGCCGCCGCCAGCAATCCCAGCACAGGGTGTAATGACCCAATGACCAGGCAAAACAGCAGCGCAATGCAGGCCGAGGATAGCGCTCCCAGCACGATGGTCAGCACGCGCCTACCCAAGGCGCGATGATTGGCCACCAGGCGCGTCTTGTTGAGCGTTTTCAGTAAGGTATCGAAGAAGCGTGAAATGCAGCGCTTGATCAGCCACTGAAGCAGAGCGAAGGCACAAAAGCAGAGGACAGCCAATGCCAACAGCATGACGATCTTGTCATTATCGCCAAACCGCGCCGGTAGCCCATTGGTCAAGCGGCTTTGACCGGTCATCAATACCTGCAACAGTTGCCAGGGCAATAACAAGCTGGCCAGCAGCAGCGCTTGTGCCGCTACCTGCATGACGATAATGACGAGCACTCGCCAGCGAAACGGATAAATCACTTCCTGCAAGAGTGCGCCCATCAAGGCACGCAGATGCTGACGATGAGCCACCTGCTCTGCATTCGCGAACATGAGGTACATTACTCCAACCTGGCATCGATCAGTTGCATGAACGCTCGCAGCTCATCCGGCTGGTCTGGCTGCAATGTATAGGTCGATATCGCGTGTCGTAAGGCGGCCAGGATAACGTCGTTGTAGTGTGTACTGCGCTGTTCGGCTTCGGCCCACCCATAGAGGGGCCACTGCTGCTGTTGAGCCAAAGCGATACTGGCCTGGTGGAGCGCGTCGAACAGGGGCGCCACGAAACGGCTGCCGTACAGGCGTTCAAGCTCAACGACGTGGCTACCATCTTGGTAGCGCAGCGATATCAGTGACCTGGGCAAGGAAATACTGCCTTGAGGGTCGAGCAAATAGAATAGCCGCTGCCAAAAACTCACCGCACCATAGCTGGACTGCATGACCCTTTCCAATGCAAGGCTATCCGTGGGTAAAGGTGGGCCGGGCTGCACGTCGCCACTCAACAGCGACTCCGACCAGCGCGCCAAGCCTTCGTGTAACCACCCCTGTTTGAACATCATATGGGCGTTTTGGTAGAGATGAAAAAGCTCGTGGGCAGGCGTCAGATTGCCAGAGGCGTCCACGCCACCTCCCAGCGCCATGCGAATATGGCACCCTGGCGTAGCAGGGTTACGCACCACTTCGTCATAGGCTTGCCCGCCGCGCACCTGATCGTCTCGCAGAATCACCACCATCGCCTCGGCATGTCGATAACGTGGCATGTGTAGCGGTGGCGTCAGGCCCAGCACCTCCTGAAATAGCGCGTGGGCAGCCGCTAGTTGAGTGGCGATATCATCCTGCCTGAGGGTATCCCTGGAGACCGGCGGCTCGGGCGCCTGTACGGCAAAATGGGTCACCGCACCCGACACATCTGGCATCTGCACCGCTTCCACTATCGACAAGGCAGGTTCACGTGTCAGCGTATGACAAACACCCGCTTCCTGAGAAGGCTGTGCCAGGGCGGGAACCGCACTCACCAGCAAGGCGGCGAACGTCAACCAGCGGCGCTGGGTCGTCCGCACGGCCTGCCTACCCATGGTTCGACGGTGCAAACAGCGATGAAAGCCCCACGCCATGGGACGCTTTGACAAGCACATGATCACCTGGCTGCAGGTGCTTCACGAGGTCCGCCTTGAGCGCCTTGACCTCCGAGTAGTGATAAACGCCCTCTTCTTCACCGCCCAACGTCGCCAACAGCGTTTGGCTCAGCGGGCCACATAGCAGCACAAGCCGTGTGGCCAAGGCGGCAATCAACGGCGACAACTCACGGTGCAGCACTTCTGCCTCCTCGCCCAACTCAAGCATGTCGCCCATGATCAACAGCTTACTTTCCCCCTTGACCGGCAAGGCAGCAAAGGCTTCCAGCGCCATACGCATGGAAAGCGGGTTGGCGTTGTAGGCTTCATCATGCAGAGTGATGTGCATCCCCTGGTAGTGCAGAGGCGTGACGGCACCTCGGCCCGGGACTGCCTGAAAAGTGCGCAACCGCTCGATGACCTTCGACAAAGGCAGCCGGTCATGCTGGGCGACGGCCAATATGGCGAGGGCATTCAACATCATATGGCGCCCTGCCGCGGCCAGCTCGACGGTATATGCATTGCCATCGATACAGACTTGTCCGACCTGCCCCTGATATTCCAGCAGTCGAACATCCGCTTCCTCATGCTCTCCAAAACTGATCACCGTCAAGCGGTAATGTCGTGCTTGCCCTGCAAGGTACGCGAAATGGGCACTGTCGCGATAGAGAATCGCCACTCCACCGGGCGCCATGCTCCTGAAGATGCGCGCTTTCTTTCGAGCAATTTCATCGAGAGAGTGGTGATAGACAAGATGCGACGCGGCAATGTTGGTGATGATGGCAAGGTCAGGCCGCGCCAGCGCTGTATTGACCGCCATGGAGCCAATGGCCATCTCGACGGCCCAATAGTTTGCCGTTTGCGGCATGGACGCCAGATTCCAGGCCACCCCGATGGGCAAGTTGGCACTCCCTCGACTCTGCCCCACGGGGCCGTCATCCAAAGCGTGTGCCAACATCGCTACCACGGTGGTCTTGCCCGCGCTTCCCGTGACTCCGACCACTCGCCCACGAAACTGGCGGCGCTGATGTTGCCCAATGGCGAGCACCGCGGCCCTGACATCCTCTACCTGCAGAATGGGCACCCCAAGCGCTTGGTAAACCTCGCCTTGTTCACATATGATGGCCGAGGCCCCCTGCTCCACCAGCACTTTTATGGCGGCTTCCGTAAAAAAGCCTTTATCAGCCCTGCCTCTCGCCACCACGAGATGACCTGGCTCGAAAAACGATTGTTTGCAACATAGCCCTGTGGCCTGCCAGCCCATTGGCGGCATCACATGCCAGCGCCCCTTGGTCATCGATGCCAGTGGTTCGGCCTCCAGCTTGCCCTCGCCCACCCTGAAACTCGCCTGCCGACCATGGCCAAGCAATTGCTGATAGGCCACCAAGCCAGAGAGATAGTGCTCGACATCGTCGATGCGCACGCGGAAGCCATGATGACGGATGAAAAAGGCATCTTGAACGGTATGCGGTGCCTTGAAGTACATGGCCACTTCCGGCCAGAAAAATCCATTTTGCAGGTAGTTCGCGCGGGTATGCAGCGCGTGATAGAACGCATCGATGTCTAGGCCATCGAGCACATCGGCAAGCTCCGGCATCTGCTCCAGCGTGAGCAGTGTCTTGTGGAACGCCATGGAGAGTTCCAACAGCGTTGGGAAAGTGGTGATCCGGTCACGGATGAAGTCGATGTACCCTGCTACGTTGCGCACTGCGAATTCAAAATAGCGGCGCTCGGGGCGGTACATCACCAGCTCATTGGTACAGTAGGCCAGCCAGTGATCGTGGGCCTGCTCATGGCCGTTGTCGATAAAATAGTCAAAGGCCTTGACGACACACGCAAGCCACTGGGGGTTACGAGTCTGGCCGTAAAGCCGCATCAGCGCAAAGGCCGCTTCGCCATCGTAGTAGATGATTCGGCTCTTTTCCTTGAGCGATAAATCCGCCGCATTCAGCACATGCACGAAGCTGCCATCAGCCTCCTGCATGCGGACGATCCCCAACGCCAGCGCGTCGGCCAACGCAGCATAGCGGTCATCGTCCATCACCTGCTGATACTTGACCAGGGCCAGGATAGCCACTGCATTAGCCCCTAGTTTGATGATGTTTCCCGTGTCGACCACATAGGCCGCGCCATCACGCTCGATGATGTCCCGATCGCGCAAGCTCTCCAACGCGCGGTCTATCTGGCCATGCAACTGGCGGAGCTGTTCATCGTCAAGAAGCCGTTGAGTAAGGCAGCTTTCATAACCTTCCAGGAGCGCATAAGTACTGCTGGCATGGCGGAGGATGTTATAGGTGCCAATGTCACGATTGAAACAGGGAAAATAACCATACACATAGCGGCCATTCGCCTGTACCTGCCTACCCAGAAAGCGCGTCGAGCGGGCTATCAGTTCAGCGGTGGAGGCAGGCGTCAACGGCGGAGTTTCACGACGCCCCCAGCAGCGAGGCTGCGTGCTCAGAAGATGATGGCTCGGCTGTTCACCGCCAAACGCCAAAAAGACGCCAGCCGTGGCAAAACTCCACATGGGCATATCGTCGGTAAAGCTTGGCATCTGGCTAGAGCCGTGGCGGGCCTTGAGGTAGCGCTCCAGGTGGGCCTGGTTGATTTGCGCATGGCCCACCTGGTGCCCGCCATACAGGCAGGCGTTGGCATTCAGCTCCATTTCACTGAGCAGTAGCCTGGCTTCGCGCTTGCCTTCAAACGCCAAACCACTGCGAAAGTAGCTACGCTTATAGCGCGTGAGTTCCTGCTTGAAGGCCCCCCAACGACCTTCACGCACGGCGAAAGGCCACTCGATGCGACACCCCACCAACGGATGCTCGAATTTGCGCTGCAGTCGGGTAATCGCTTGTTCAAGCGCAGGCACCAGTACTTCCCACTGGCCAGCCCGCAGTGCGCTGACATCGACCGTCAGCGTCGTGACCTGAGCTCGCGTATAGCCGTCGCTCACCGAGACCAGTAACAGTGAATCGAAAGGGGCTACGCTGGCATGCTGATGCCGCCATTGTGACAACACGTCAGATCCCACAGCATGCAAAGCATCATGCAAGGCTGAGTGGATAGCCTCACGGGCAACGTGTGCTTCCTGAACGGCGTGATCCGACATGTCATGGCTCGCGTAAGTAGTGAGGGTGTAAGTGACGAACGAGGTGAGGTACTGGCAGCGGACGCTTTGGTGTGCAACGATGTGGCCCCCAAAAACGCAGCCACAGCGGGTCACTCAACGTTGTCAGGGGCATGCTCCGCCACCGGCGCCAACTTGAGAATCAGCTGCAGCCGGTCGCGTACTGACAGCTTTCGAAAAATAGCGCTCAGATGCGCTTTGACCGTGCGCTCCGTGATCTCCAGCTGGCGGGCCACCTCTTTGTTCGTGGCGCCACGCGCCACGGCCAACGCAACGCCACGCTCTCGCTCGGTGAGCAGCTGCAGGTAGTCGCTGTGTTGATAACGGTCATGGTCAACGCGCTGCTGAAGAGCCTTGAACGTACCACCGAGGACTTTCGCCAGTAACTCTTGCCCTACCCAAACACCCTGATGGGTTACGACCAGAGCCACCTGGTTCAGCACATCAGCCGCCGCCAAGGTGTGCACATAGCCTCTGGCGCCCAGGTCCAATGCCCTTAGCGCTTCACGGTCGTCGGGGGTGTAGCTCAGCACCACCACGATGGCACCCTGCTCTATCAGCGCAGGAACCATGAGTGGCCAGCTATCCACGGTAGTGGAAAGCCACACAAGATCATTGGGCACTACGTGCTGGCCCAGGGTGTCAGGCGTCAGGGCTCCCACATCCTGAAACGCTTTTTTCCAGCGCGCCTTCAAACTCCCGTCTGTTGTTATAAACCAGTGTTTCATCAGCGCTCTCCCATGGAATCTCGCCACGCCCTTAAAACAGGTTTCAGCATGAACTGCATGACGGTTCGCTTACCGGTGACGATATCCACTTGTGCGGTCATCCCCGGTATGACCTGCAGCCGGTCGGCTACGTTTTCATTCTCCTGGCTGCGCACGCGAACCAGATAGAAGGTATTGCCATCATCATCGGTAATAGTGTCAGCGCTGATATGCTCGAGTTCGGCCTGCAACCCACCATAAATCGCGTAGTCGTAGGCGGTGAGCTTGATGGTGGCTGGCTGGCCCGGGTGCAGGAAGGCGATATCCTGCGGGGCGATGCGTGCCTCCACCAGAAGTTGATCATCGGTCGGCACGATTTCCACAACTTCCTGGCCCGGCTGAGCGACACCACCAATCGTATTGATGTGGATACGCTGTACGATGCCGTCTACCGGTGACCGGATCTCCGTCAACCGGACGCGATCCTGCAAGCCAGTGCCTGACTGCTGCAGGGCATTCAAATCACCCAGCGCTTGGGCCAAATCATTACGCCACTCGCTGCGACGCTCGGCCCCCAGTTCCCTCAACTGAGTTTCGGCTTCTTCCACGGCAGCTTGCAAACGTGACACCGAGGCATCTGCCTGGTTGCGCTCACCCGTGGCACGCGATACTTCCCGCTGCAAACGCAGCACTTCCACTTCCGACACCGCACCGGATGCCAGCAAGGGGCGCGTCAGGTTCAGTTCCTGGCTAGCCATGTTCGCTTCACGCTGAGCCGTGTCGCGCCGTGCCTGTGCTTCACGTAGCTCTTCTCGACGCTGACGGATACGGTCATTGAGTACGTTTTCCTGCTCGCGCAGCTCTTCGCGACGACTCTCGTACACCTCGCGCTCTTGCATGACGATATGCGGCACTTCTTCGCGCAGCTCATCGGAGGGTTCGAAGGGTGAATTGGTGGCCAGCGCCCTTAACCGCTCGGCACGTGCCTCCAGCGCAAAGCGCTGGGCGCGGTTTTCCCTGAAATCCGAGACGAAGCGGGTAGGGTCGATCTGCATCAGCACATCTCCCGCACTGACCAGCTGCCCTTCACGGATCATGATCTGATTGACCACCCCGCCGTCGAAGGATTGGATCCGCTGGAGCTGGCTGGCGGGGATGACGCGGCCCGTGCCTCGGGTCACTTCATCGATGGCGGCGAAATAGGACCATGTCAGCAGGGCTACGATGGTCAGCAGTACCGTATAGAGAAACAGGCGCGCACGGATAGGCTCTTGCTGCATGCGCGCCCAGTCGGTGTCGCTTGCCCAATCCCGATTCAGGTGCGCAGAGGTGACCCGTTTGGCGAACAGTCGATCCATGAAAGGTCGGAACGGTTTTTGACCCTTTTCGGAAAAACGGCCAATCGCATCGAAGCCTTTTTGCTCTGGTGTCACGGAAGGCTTGCGTGCCATCAGGAAGCCCTCCCGATTTGCCCTTTACGCAAGGCCTCCACCACGGTATCGCGGGGGCCATCGGCCACCACTTTGCCCGCATCCATGACGATGATGCGATCGACCAGCGACAGCAGCGATGTGCGGTGGGTCACCACGAGAATCGTCTTGCCTGCCGATATGCGGGTCAGATTGGCCTTGAAGGCTTCTTCACTGGCGTTGTCCATGGAGCTGGTCGGCTCGTCCAACAGCAAGATGGGCGGGTCCTGCACCAGCGCTCGGGCAATGGCCACCGCCTGCTTTTGCCCACCAGACAATGCCTGACCGCGCTCGCCCACCTGCAAATCCACCCCGTGAGGGTGGCCATTCACCAGTGTTTCCAGCCCGGCGAGTTCCAGCGCCCTGAGCAATGCTTCGTCATCGACGCGGTCATTCCCACCCCCGGCTACGATGTTCTCGCGCAAGGAACCCGAGAACAGACTGACATCCTGCGGCACATAGCCAATATGGCGGCGCAGATGCAGCGGATCCAGCTGGCGGATATCGACGTTGTCGACCAGCACGGCACCTGCCGTTGGCTGATAGAACCCCATGATCAGCTTATTGAGAGATGACTTGCCACAGCCAATACGACCCAGCAGGGCGACTTTCTCTCCTGCCTTGATGTGAATCGAGACCTCACGCAAAGCATCGCGCTCTTCATCCGGGTAGCGCAGGGTGACTTTCTCGAGACGGATATTACCTTCGAAGCTGGGTTTTTCGACGTAGGACTTGCCCTCATGACGCTCGCTTTTCTTATCCATTACGGTGTTGAGCGTTTCCAAGGTAGTAGCAGACTGATGGTACTGCGCCAGTAGCGCTGCCGTTTGGCTAATGGGCGACATGGCACGGGAAGACAGCATGTAGGCCGCGATTAGCCCCCCTTGGGTGAGATTACCTTCGATAATCTGGTAGACACCGATAATGATCACGCAGACCGCGACGCTATGCTGAGCCCATAGCGCCACGTTGGATACCGACGTACTGACCATTTTCAGCTGGCTACCGGTTTTGGCCAGAAATGCAGATGCTTTTTCCCATTGCCGCTGAATGCGGCTTTCGGCTCGCAGGGCCTTGACGTTCTCCAGCTGGGAAATTGACTCTACAAGCAAGGAGTTACGCTGCGCCCCCACTTCCCAAGTGGTTTTTGACAACTCGTGCAACTTGCCTTGAGCAGCCAGCGCGTAAAGCAGAACGAACACAATGCCCACCAGCACGGGCAGCACCAGCCAAGGGTTGATCAGCGCGATGATCGCCGCAAACATCAGCACGAACGGCAGATCGACGATGCCCAGAATGGTCGCAGAACCAATGAAGGCCCGCACCGACTCGAAGGATTGAAGCGTCGAGGTAAACGAGCCGGTGGAAGCAGGCCGCTCTTCGAGCCGCAGCCCTAGCGATTTCGCCATAATGGACGATGACAGCTTGACATCCGCACGACTGGCCGCCAGATCAACGAAGCTGCTGCGCATCAGTCGCAGCGCCAAATCGAAACACAAGACGATAAAAATACCGACAGCCAGCACCCACAATGTTTCAGTCGCCTGATTGGGTACGACGCGGTCGTATACGTTGAGCACGAAAAGCGGCATGGCGATGGCAAACAGGTTGATGGCCACCGACCCCAATACGATGTCTCTATATAACCGCCGATTCTCGCGAATTACGCCCCAAAACCAGTGCTGATCCCGGCGCTTCTTACTATTGACGCCTGGTTCGGAAGCATTGTCCGTCAGAAACTTCGGGCGAACGTAAATGGCATCGCCGCTATAGCCCGCATGGAGCTCCGCTAAAGGGATTTCGACTTCGGATTCCGTCAGTTCAGGAAACAGCACACGGGCTTTTTGCTGTTTGAGATCAATGGCCAACAGCACACAGGCCCGGCCAGGTTCGAGTAGCAGCACAGCAGGTAGCAGTGCTGGATTGAGCCCTGAGAGTGGGCTTTTGACGATACGCGCAGTCAGCCCAGCTCTGGAGGCTGCCCGGCCAAACACAGAAGGCGTTAGCTTGCCGTCTTCCAGCGGCAACCCCGCTCGCAATGCTTCTGCAGAGACTTCATGCTGATGAAACGAGGCAATTGCCTTGAGGCATTCCAGCAATTCATCGCCACCTGGCGGCTCGCTGGCAAATGAGTTTGCTGCGTCTGTCTTCGTTAGCTTCGCTTGTGTCACACAGACCTCGTATCCTCAGGGAAGCGCTTAACTATACATGCCTGACGACTAAAAAGTGGCCGCCAGCGGTGGGCTTTTGTGAGCCGGATAATAATGGATAGCTAGACTGACGGCGTTTTCAAAACCATGGAACACCGTCAGCCGTAGCGACACTGTTTAGACGTCAGGCATCATCACATAGGTGGCTGCTGACGCGTACACCGGTGACTGGCTAGTTGACTCGTGACTGAACTGGGCACTGATACCTCGAGTGAAGTCTTCCAGCGTAAACCCGCGCGGCCCTTCCGTACCACACGCCATTTCGGGATTCTGCGCCATGCCTTCGTAGCCAAGCTCTGCCAGGCTGGGGATGTCGTCACGGGCGACCTCCAGGGTTTGCATCAACTGGCCCATGGCAGCCAAGGTGCGGGCCTGGGCCAGCGTCAGGTCAAACTCTGCGTTGGCATAGGCACGGCTGGCCTCGAAGAACTCGTTTTCGCTGTCCAGCACGTCCAGCAGAGTGCGCTGCCCAATGTCGAACTGCTGCTGATAGGCCCCCCGAACTCGGTCGATGGACTGACGATGGTCATTCAAATAGCGCAGCTGCTCACCGATGCGCTGGGTATCGTTGTAAGCAATTTGCGTGGTCTGACGCACGTTGGTACAGGCGACTTCGCGCTGGTTGACCGCCTGCTCGATACGGGTAGTGGCCGCCTCGAAGGCAGCACTGTCAGCACCACCGCGGTAAAGGTTCATGCTCGCGACCAGCTGGATGCTGTGCTCGTCGCGACGTCCTGAAATGGCGTCATCCTGATTATTGGTGCCGGTACGCCCTTGGATATCCAGACGCGGCATGAACGCAGCACGCTCTGCGCTCTGCACGGCACGCTGGGCAGCAATGTTCTCGATGGCCGCATGGAATTCAGGGTTACCCTGGAACGCCATCTGGATCGCTTGACCCACATCGGCAGGCAAATCAGCCGCCAGTGAGGGCGCAGGCGTCATGTTCTGAGGCGGCAGCTGGCCGACCAGGCGCTGATAGCGCGCCGTCACGTCATGAAGGTTGGAGGCTTCGGTCATCAGGTTGGACTCGGCAAGCGCCAGACGGCCACTGATTTGCGCTAGGTCTACCCCTCTGCCCGCACCCGAAAGGGCGCGCTCTTCGATCTGCGAAAACACGCGGCGGTGTTCACGGTAGTTATCCTGCGCCAAACGCACCATTTCACGGAAACGCATGACATCCAGATACGCTTGGAACGTTTCCAACGCAATATTTTCACTGGCCCCCAGCAGCTCGAAATAGGCAATCAGCCGCGTACGATCCAGACGCTCCACTTCACTACGCGTCGCGAAGCCATCGAAGACCATCTGGGTCAGGGTCAGCTCGGCGAAGTCACTGTTGTAACTGCCCCGGCCATCGTTCTGCTGGTCCCTGCGACCGACCCCCGCCGAGACATCGATGGAAGGCAGATAATTGCCTTGGGCAACACGCACGTCGCTGCCTGTCGCGCTGAAATTGGCCCACGCAGCATTGACCTGGGGGTTACTGACGATGCTTTGCTGAATGGTGCTGACCACATCTGTCGAGCCCGGCGCGTACAGCGTGGAAGGCAGGTTTTGAGCCAGCACAGTCAGCGGCAGGCAACTGAGCGTTGCCACGACTGCGGGGAGCAAGCCGCGTTGTAGAAAAGTGGGTGTTGTTGGTGTTGTCGCGTTGTTCTTCATGGCCATGGATCCCTTATGAACGTTTCTCGCTGCAGATGAGCAAGTAGCCTTTTCCCTATGCAACAACGCTGCCGCGCATTGTTACCCCCTTGGCTGCTTACCCGCCGACACTGACTCATCGCGCTTTGTTGTCGCCGAGCTCAATTGACCATGAGTGTTACCTAGACAAAACACCCTGGCAAATTGACATTAGCTAAAATTAAACGTCTGAGCGCCAGTCGCAAGCCATAAAAACAAAAGTCACAAAAATTTACAATAAAGTGCTGAAAAAAACATTCAGCCCGTCTCGAGAGGCGCTTTTCTGGGCCATTGCTGGAAAGCCAGGCCCATCAATATCAGCAACAGGCCAATCAGCGTCGAGCCCAGCAGCGGCTCGCCTACCACGACATAAAGCAGCATGAGTGACACCGGTGGAGAGAGGAATATCAGCGTAGATACCTTGGCGGTTCGAGAAGTTTTGTGGATTGCCAACTGCCAAAGCACGAAGGCAATGCCCATCTCGAATAGCCCCACGTAAACCCCGGATGCCAGTGCCACCATGCCATGCCACTGAAAGCCAGGCCCCAAAAGTAACAGAACGGTTAAAACGGGTAACCCGACACTGAAATTTTGCCACTGCCCTACCAACGGCGGACGTGCATCCCGCGCATTCAGCAACCAGTACAGTGCCCACAACAACGTTGACGCAAGGGCCAGCGCTACCCCTAATGCATCTTCGAACGCAACGTTCAATACGTCGCCTCGGGTCGCAATCACCCATACGCCCGCATAGGCAATGAGCCCTGCCACGATGTCTCTACGCGTCAACCGATGTCCTAACAAGGGGACTGCCAAAAACGCCATGGCCAATGCCCAGGTGTAGTTCAAGGCCATGGCCTCTTGTCCCGGCAGGCGGTCGTAGGCTGCAAACAACACCAGATAATATGCTACGGGGTTCATCAGCCCCGCCCACAGGGCCGTACGCCATCCATGCCTGAGCGCCTGGCGCATGTGCCCCTGAACGGCCACCAGCCCCCCCATCAGCAGCCACGACACCAGCGCCGCCAGCCACATCAGCTCTATCGGGCTCATCCAGGAGAGCGCCAGCTTGAAGGCAGTCGCGACCGTTGACCATAGCGCCACGGCCCCCAGCCCATACAGGATGGCTGTTCTGTCCTGACTCATCGGTCTATGTGCCCAAGATCACGCTCGGGGTCGATATGATCACGCACCTGCTGCTTGAGGGTCTTGATGTCTGGAAAGCCGCCGTCACGTTTACGCTCCCAAAGCAGCGTATCATCGCACCAGATTTCGAAGCTGCCGCCATGGGAAGGCACCAACGCCACCTGATCGAGCTGCTCACCAAAGGTAGAAAGTAACTCTTGAGCGTACCAGCCGCTGCGCAGCAGCCATTGGCACTGGGTGCAGTAGCGAATCCGGATCTGCGGCATGACGTACTCCTTATCGGTCGATTCCCAGGCAAGCTAAATTATCGTGTTGCTTACGCTATGATGTTGATCAACCATTCTGTCATCTTATATTAGCAACTGCCAAGGAACCCCCATGGCCCAGCCGGATGTTACACAAACGCGTCTCTATGAGTGGCTGACGGGCGATGATGATAGCCGCATGTGCGCCGATATTCCTGACGGCGCCTGCCAAGAGCAGCCGCGCAATTTTTTTCATCATTTGTGGGCGGCATTGGGCAACAAGCTGGCGGATGAACTTTCCAGTGCACGGCTGGTGCTGCCCTGGTTGATGGGCATTATTGGTGCGCCGGTCTGGATGGTGGGCATGCTGGTCCCCATCCGCGAGGCTGGTGCGCTGCTACCTCAGCTTTTCGTGGCAGGATTTATCCGCTTGAAACCTCAGCGCAAGTGGGTATGGGTCACCGGAGCGCTGCTTCAAGCCTTGGCCGCACTGTGCCTCGCGCTACTGGCGCTCTGGGGCAATGGAACAGTGGGCGGATTTCTGGTGTTGGCGGTACTGGTGGTGCTGTCATTGGCGAGGGGGCTTTCGTCGATCGCCACCAAGGACGTATTGGGCAAGACCATTGCCAAGCGCCGGCGAGGGACCCTCATGGGCTGGAGTGGCAGCGTAGCAGGTGCCGCCACGCTGGCGGCGGGCGGTGTGTTGCTGTGGTTCGGTGATCGCCCAGGTAACGTGGCGCTGGCCATGCTGCTATGTGTCGCGGCGGCGGGATGGTTGCTCAACGCGTTCAGCGCCGCGCGCATCAAGGAAATGCCGGGGGCCGTAGAAGGCGGTGAAAACGCCTGGGACAGTATCAAGCTCGGGGCCACCCTGATGCGCGAGGATCGCACCTTCCTGCACTTCAATCTGGCCAGGGCCTTATTGCTTTCCAGTGCGCTTGCCCTGCCCTACCTGGCGCTGCTGGGCCAACAACAAAGCGGCAGTGAGCTGGGCGGGCTAGGCATCATGGTGGTGGTGTCCGGGTTGTCAGCGATGATTGCCAGCCCCATCTGGGGCAAACGCGCGGACCACTCCAGCCGCCGCGTCATGCGTGATGCTGCCGCCGGTACCGCTCTGTGTTGCTGCCTAGGCGCGGGCATTGCCTGGCTACCGGGCGAGTGGACCCGCAGCGTACTGCCCTACGCCTGCGTTTATGCCCTGCTGATGATCATTCACCATGGGGTTCGCCTGGGCCGCAAAACCTACCTGGTCGATATAGCCAGTCAGGACAACCGAGCACTCTATGTGGCGCTGTCCAACACTTTCACAGGAGTGCTCATGCTGGCAGTGGGTGGCCTGATTGGCGGGCTGGCCCAGTGGCTTGGCAGCAGCCTTCTGCTGCTGGTGCTGGCGGTCACTGCATTGGGTGCCATGGTAAGCGCTCAGCGCCTTCCAGAAGCAGAGTGATCTTCAAGGATTGCAAACCCGTGCAATGCTCGCTGATGGGCGGGGATCACGGCGTAACGTGGTTTTTTTGCTATCCTAGCGGTAATCAGTGGTAAGTGGCATCGCCTACCCTACCTATACGCGCCTCGCGCTGACGAACAGCGACACGGCTAGAATGACGAGAAGCAACAGGAATCCATTGATGAAACGATCTCCCTTGATCAGCCCGGAGTTACTCGAACGCATTGTTGATGCTTCTGAAGATGGCATTGTCGTTGCAGAGCAGGAAGGTGACGAAAACATTCTGATTTATGTCAACAAAGGCTTCGAACGACTGACCGGCTACAGCGCAGACGAAATCCTGTATCGAGATTGTCGTTTTCTGCAGAACGAAGACCGCGATCAGGATGCCCTCGCGTCGATTCGTGATGCCCTACAGGATGGCCGCCCCTCTCGCGAAGTGCTGCGCAACTATCGTAAAGACGGCACGATGTTCTGGAACGAGCTATCGATTACGCCGGTTTATGATGAAGCCGATAACCTGATGTACTTCATCGGCGTGCAGAAAGACGTCACCGAACGGGTCGAAGCCCAGCTGGCTTTGGCAGCGTTGAAAAAGCAGCAGGCGCTGGCCGAATAGCGTTTGTGGCCATGCTGCTGTTGGTAGCTCTGGGGATTTTGGTAGCTCTGGGGATTTTGGTAGCTCTGGGGGATTTAATGGCGGCCAAGGCAAGTTTGTGCTTGAACTTCATCCCAACTGGCGTTATATAGCGCCTAGGCGCTTGTTTAGCGTTAGGTGCTCCCTGCGGAAGGGAGCCGTTGTGATGCCGGTGCGCCGGCCTGGGTTGGAGGGCATACCATGAGCCGTGACCCCTTGAATCGTGAGACCTACACCAGCGACGGGCTGGACGCCGACGACTTCGACAACCTGGACGCGGTCAACGACGATCAATACGCCAAGAGCAAACCCAGCAAGGCCGACACCCTGCGCGCACGGCGCCAGGTGGAAGCATGGCTAGAAGAGCGACGCCTGCAGCGTGCCATCAAAGACGACTGGGATGAGGAAGAGTAGCGCCTTACGGGCAGATGCTCTGTCGTTCGAACAGAACGCTCCCTCCCACAGCAGTGAGTGCCTCCAGGCCAGCTTGTGGGAGGCCAATTTCATTGGGCGACTGTCTGGGCAGGCACTGGTGCCTGAATCGTCGCGAGCTAAAGCTCCCTCCCACAACAACCCCCTCCCACAGCAGTGAGTGCCTCCAGGCCAGCCTGTGGGGGCCAATAGATGCAAACCAGTCTGCGTAGAACTTTTCATTTCCGTACGTTTTTTCGTTTCATCCTGCTCACCTGACTCAGTACCGTGCGGCTGGCCTTTAGCCGCGCTGGGCACTATCATCTGTACACCAAGCCAGCACCGCTGGCCCCGCTTTTACCACAACCTAACGGATTTCCATGGCGCAATACGTATTCACCATGAATCGGGTTGGCAAAGTCGTGCCGCCCAAGAAGCAAATTCTCAAGGATATCTCGCTGTCGTTTTTCCCGGGGGCCAAGATTGGCGTACTGGGCTTGAACGGCGCTGGTAAATCCACGCTGCTGCGCATCATGGCCGGTGTCGATAAAGAGTTTGAAGGTGAAGCTCGTCCGATGCCCGGCATCAACGTGGGCTACTTGCCCCAAGAGCCGCAGTTGGACGACGAGAAAAACGTCCGAGATACCGTCGAGGAAGCGCTGGGTGCCCTCAAGGAAGCTCAGCAGAAACTGGATGCCGTGTACGCCGCTTACGCAGAACCGGATGCAGACTTCGATGCCCTCGCCAGCGAACAGGCGCGGCTCGAAAACATCATCGAAGCCGCCGACGCCCATAACATCGAGCGTAAGCTGGAAGTGGCCGCCGAAGCGCTGCGTCTGCCGCCCTGGGACGCCAAGGTAGGTAACCTTTCCGGGGGTGAGCGCCGCCGTGTTGCCCTCTGTCGCCTGCTGCTGTCCAGCCCGGACATGCTGCTGCTGGACGAGCCTACCAACCACCTGGATGCGGAATCGGTGGCCTGGCTGGAGCGCTTCCTGCACGACTACAACGGCACCGTCGTGGCCATCACTCACGACCGTTACTTCCTGGACAACGTGGCGGGCTGGATTCTCGAGCTGGACCGCGGCCAGGGTATCCCCTTCGAGGGCAACTACTCGCAGTGGCTGGAGCAGAAAGAGCAGCGCCTGACCCAGGAAGCCAAGCAGGAAGCCTCGCGCCAGAAGGCCATCAAGCAGGAGCTGGAGTGGGTACGCAGCAACGCCAAAGGCCGTCAGGCCAAAAGCAAGGCACGTCTCAATCGCTTTGAAGAGATGCAGTCCGGCGACTACCAGAAGCGCAACGAAACCAACGAAATCTACATTCCGCCTGGCCCGCGCCTGGGTGACAAGGTCATCGAATTCCACAACGTCACCAAGCGTTTCGATGACAAGCTGCTCTACCAGGACCTCTCCTTCACCATTCCCCAAGGTGCCATTGTCGGCATCGTCGGCGGTAACGGCGCGGGTAAATCGACGCTGTTCAAGCTGGTCACCGGCAAGGAGCAGCCGGATGCGGGCGACGTGGTAATCGGTGAAACCGTGGATATCGCCTACGTCGAGCAGTTGCGCGATGCGCTGGATGACAAGCAGACGGTCTGGGAAGCGGTGTCCGACGGCCAGGACATTCTCAACATCAACGGCTACGAAGTCTCTTCGCGTGCCTACGTGGGTCGCTTCAACTTCAAGGGCAACGACCAGCAGAAGCGCCTGGACGAGCTATCGGGCGGTGAGCGCGGGCGCCTGCAGCTGGCGCAAACCCTCAAGCAGGGTGCCAACGTATTGCTGCTAGACGAACCGTCCAACGACCTGGACATCGAGACACTGCGCGCCCTGGAAGAAGCCCTGCTGGCCTTCCCCGGCTGCGCCATGGTGATCTCCCATGACCGTTGGTTCCTGGATCGTATCGCCACGCACATCCTGGCCTTCGAGGGCGACTCGGAAGTGGTGTTCTTCGACGGCAATTACACGGAATACGAAGAAGATCACAAGAAACGAGTCGGCAACGACACGCCGAAGCGCATGAAGTACAAGCGTATCGACGCTTGACCGCGGGCGCCTTTCGCCCGCTAAAGCGACCTCCCACCAGTACCTGACAGGGCGGGTGTGGGAGGGGCTTCAGCTCGCGATGGCTGACTTTGCCAGGGCGCCTGACGGCGCCCTTCGCCCGCTAAAGCGGCCTTCCATTAGTGCCTCTCGCCCGAAAAAAAGCGGCTCCCACCAGGTGCTTCTTCCCCGCCAAAGCGAGCCTCCCGCGTTAGACTTAGCCTGCTGGCCAAGTGAACTGGCGCCCGCCCATCAGATGCATATGGATGTGGTAGACCGTCTGCCCGCCCATTTCGTTACAGTTCATGACCACCCGATAGCCGTCCTCGGCAAACCCCTGCTGTTTGGCCAACTGGGCAGCGGTATATTGCAAGCGGCCGATCACCGGCAGATCGTCAGGCGCAATGTCATTGAGCGTAGCAATGTGCTTTTTGGGGATGATGAGCTGATGCGTAGGCGCTTGAGGGCTAATATCGTTAAAGGCAAGCACATGCTCGTCTTCGAAAACGATATCCGCAGGAATCTCGCGGTTGATGATTTTACAAAACAGGCACTCCATCGCAGCCTCCTTGGTGTGGCGCGTTATTGTCAAAAGAGCCAGCTAAGCGCGCCTATCGGAAACGGCGCTGAGCCAGCAGGTGGCGAACCAACGGGGCGAGGATCAACTCCATCGCCAACGACATGCGTGCACCGGGCACCACCAGCGTATGGGGCCGCGTCATGAACGCATCCTTGATCATGGCCAGCAGCCAGGGGAAATCCACGGTCGAGGGGTCGCGAAAGCGAATCACCACGAAAGACTCGGCATCGGTCGGGATATCCTGCACTTCGAAGGGGTTGGAGGTGTCGACGGTAGGCACGCGCTGAAAGTTGATATGGGTACGCGAAAACTGCGGCTGGATATAGCGCACGTAATCGTCCATGCGCCCCAGAATGGTGTCGATGACCGCTTCCTGTGAGTAGCCACGCAGCTTGGTGTCACGATCGATCTTCTGAATCCACTCCAGGTTCATGGTCGGCGCAACGCCCACCAGCAAATCCACGTGCCGAGCTATGTCATACTCCTGAGTCACCAACCCGCCGTGCAGCCCTTCATAAAACAGCAGGTCGGTACCACAGGGCAGTGCCTGCCATTCGGTAAAGGTGCCCACTCGGTAACCGGCTTCGATCTTCTGCTTGTCCTCTGCATGGATGTAGTGCCGATAGGTGCCAGTGCCGTGTTCACCGTACTCGACGAACAGGCTTTCCAGACGATCCAGCAAGTTGGCCTCGACGGCAAAGTGAGAAAGCTCATCCTTGCGCTCGGGCTCTTCGCGGAAGATGCGCTTGAGGTCATCGCGGGTATAGCGATGGAAGGCATCGCCATCCACCATGGCCGCGTGAACGTCTTCTCTCAGGAACATGCGCTCGAAGCTGCGACGCACCGTCGTGGTGCCAGCCCCGGAGGAGCCGGTGATGGCAATGATGGGGTACTCTCGGGACATCAGCTCCCCCTTGCCTCGGCGAGTGTCTGCTTCACCGCGTCAGGAATGGGCACCGGCTTGCCCGCCCCCAGATCCAGCAGCAGCTTGTTGATTCGGGCCATGGCGACCACGCTCTCGCTGCCTTCCTTCAAGACACGCTGATAGACAGTCAATGCCTTGCCCTGAGGTTCAGGCACCGCCGTCTCGATAACCAGCACCTCTGGGAAGCGCGCTTCCTGCTGATACTGTATCGCCAGGTCCACCACGACGCTGGGATAGCCGCCCATGTCCCACTCGGGCAAGTGCAGGCTACCCAGTGCTTGTGCCCTGGCTTCATGCAGCAGCGACACCAGGGCATCATGCCCCAGGTGGCGGCCATAGTTCATGTCGGTCACCCGCACCGAGAGGGTATGGCGGTGGATCACCGCGTCTGCGGGAAATTCGATAGCAACGCGTTCCATGACGGCTCTCCTGCTTGGGTGACGAAAGGGGTCGTTAGTGATTCACTTCCCGGGCAATGGCGCGGAAGGCGATGTCACGGCGGAACTCGGCACCTTCCCACTGGATGGCCTTGACCCCCTGATAGGCCTGCTGCTGAGCAGCCGACACGCTGTCGCCCAGCGCCGTGACACACAGCACGCGCCCTCCGGCCGTGGCGATCTCGCCTTCATCGGTCAGGGCAGTGCCGGCGTGGAACACCTTGCACTGGGCCTGCTCGGCATCGGCCAGACCGTGAATCACATCGCCTTTGCGATAGCTGCCGGGATAACCGCCCGCCGCCATGACCACGCCCACCGCCGCACGGCTGTCCCATTCACACTGCTTGCCTGCCAGCTCGCCTTTGGCACCTGCCAGACAAAGCTCCGCCAGATCCGACACCAGACGCATCATGATGGGCTGGGTTTCCGGGTCACCAAAGCGGCAGTTGTATTCGATCACTTTGGGTTGGCCTGCAGCGTCGATCATCAAACCGGCATACAAGAAGCCCGTGTACGCATTGCCCTCTTCGGCCATGCCTCGTACGGTAGGCAGGATCACCTGCTCCATGATGCGGGCATCCACCTCGGGCGTGACCACAGGTGCCGGTGAGTAAGCCCCCATGCCGCCGGTATTGGGACCGGTATCACCATCGTAGGCACGCTTGTGATCCTGGCTGGTGGCCATGGGGACGACATGCTCACCGTCGACCATGACAATGAAGCTGGCTTCTTCGCCATCCAGAAACTCTTCGATGACGACCCGCGCGCCAGCATCGCCAAAGGCGTTGGCTTCCAGCATATCGCGAATGGCGGCTTCGGCTTCGGCTTCGCTCATGGCCACGATCACGCCCTTGCCGGCGGCCAGACCATCGGCCTTGATGACGATGGGCGCGCCCATGCGGGCCAGGTACTCAAGCGCTGGCTCGACCGCCGTGAAGGTCTGGTAGTCGGCGGTGGGAATGGCGTGGCGGGCCAGGAAGTCCTTGGTGAAGGACTTGGAGCCTTCCAACTGGGCAGCCCCCTGGGTAGGGCCAAAGATGGTCAGGCCCGCTGCCTGAAATTGATCGACCACCCCTTCCACCAGCGGCGCTTCCGGGCCAACGACCGTCAGGGCGACCTGCTCTTGCTGAGCAAACGCCACCAGTGCCGGCAGGTCGGTTGCGGCAATGGCCACATTGCTCAGCTTGGGCTCCGTGGCCGTACCTGCATTACCAGGTGCCACGAACACCTGCTCAACCTGGGGGGATTGGGCAAGCTTCCAGGCAAGGGCATGTTCACGGCCACCGCCACCGATCATCAAAACTTTCATGGGTATCCTTCTCAAAACAGGAGAGCGTCGATGGGCGCATTATGCCATAACGTAGCCGCTAGCGGGGCGACAAGCGCTGGCTGCCGCCCAAGGCTGTTTTAAAGCTAAGGCTTGCCATCCGTTGGGTCGTCGTCTTCCTTGGTGGAAGGCTGGTTGAGCGTGTTCTGCCAAAAGCGCATATTCTCCTCGGCCAGTTCACGCATGAACTCCATGGGCGTATGCCGCATGGCCTGCTGCCACTGGCTCTGAAGGCGCTTCTGCTGCTCCAGCATCAGCTGGGTGCCCTGTTCCAGATAGCGCGCCAGAGGCAGTGGTGACGACATGTCATACACGCGAATCAACTGGGCCAGCAGGTCGTTGGAGAACACTTCCGCTTCACTATCGGCCTGCTCCTGTTCGATAATGATCGACAGTAGAATCGTGCGCGTGAGGTCTTCGCCACTTTTGGCATCTTCGACACGAAAAGGCTCTTCGTCGATGATCAGACGGCGCAAATCTTCCAGCGTCACGTAGCGGCTTTGTTGTGTGTCGTACAACCTGCGGTTGGCATATTTACGAATGACGCGCACAGCGTATCTCCTTAAACGCGATAAAGGCTTTTGTCGCCATGGCTGCTATTGTGCCTGCAACACATGCCCATGCAAGCCAGCTTAACGGATTAGTGCCGCGATGCGCGGCCTGCCCACGACTAATAGACGACCATCATGAATCTGATTTTGCTCGACCCCAGTGAGGTGAACGGCCAACGAGCCCGCCTGACCGACACCCGCCGCCTGACGCATCTGCGCGACGTACATCGCGCCCAGCCGGGGGACCAACTGAGCGTGGGCGTTCAGGGAGGCAACATGGGCAAGGCCGAGCTGATCGAGCTGAGCGA
The DNA here is from genome assembly GCF_014651795.1 of Vreelandella hamiltonii. NCBI lineage: Bacteria > Pseudomonadati > Pseudomonadota > Gammaproteobacteria > Oceanospirillales > Halomonadaceae > Vreelandella > Vreelandella hamiltonii. Next base: position 22,321 of record NZ_BMXO01000004.1, read on the forward strand.
CAGCGTTGCCACCTTCCACCTGGGCCCGCTGGAAACGCCTCCACCGCCCCCGCTACCGGTGCATCTGGTGCTGGCCTTGCCGCGCCCGCGCATGCTGGCCCGCACGCTGGAACATGTCACTGCGCTAGGCGTGAAACAGATTACCCTACTACACACCCAGCGGGTGGAGAAAAGCTACTGGCAATCGCCGGAGCTACGCCCAGAAAAGGTGCACCAGCATCTCCTGCTCGGGTTGGAGCAGGCACGCGACACGCAGCTCCCGCAGGTCACGCTGTGCAAGGGCTTTCGCCCTTTTCTGGAAGATCACCTGAACGGCGTACTACACGAGCGACGGGGGCTCGTTGCTCACCCCGGCATGCCCGACGCCTGCCCACGCGGCATCGATGAGCCCTGTGCGCTTTTCGTGGGGCCAGAGGGTGGTTTTATCGAATGGGAAGTCGAGCAACTGCTGGCAGCAGGATGCAAGGGCATGCACCTGGGCCCGCGCATCCTGAGAGTAGAAACCGCCGTGACGGCGCTGCTGGCACGGCTGTTCTGACTCACCCTATTGATCAGGTTTGATCATCTTCGGGGTCGTGGGGAACGTACTCGGCATTCTCCCCACACTCCGGTGTCTGCAGGAACGTTCTGCGCACATCCAGTAACCCAAGATGGCTGATCGTGCGACGCCCCAGCAGCAGCGGGTAAATCATCTCTTCGCGGTCGCGCAGGCTGAACTGCTCTTCATAGATGGTGTCGCCCATGCACACATCCATCAGCACCACGGGGCGTTCATCGCGCCCACCGGCGCCGCGCACGGCTTGCTCACGATACAGCGGACGTTCGATTTCGTCGCTAAAGGTCTCACCGCTGGCCTGATCCTCCAGCTTTAAGCGAAAGCGCACCCAGTCTTCGCCATCCTTCTCGAAAATCTCGATGTCACGGGCGTCCAACGACGAGGTCAGCGCACCGCTGTCCAGCTTGGCCTTGACGCCAATGCCCCAGGGCTCGATGAACACGTTCTCCACCCAGCCGAACACCTTGTCCTCAGCCTGTACGCTGGCACTCGCCATCAGCACACTCGCCAGAGCCGTCATGCCCATGGCCTTTCGCAATCTATTCACCATCGCAACGCATCCTTGATAGTTGGATTAAAGAGGTAGTTGGATTATGGAAGTCGCTCAAGCAGCGACTGAGTGGCAAAACCGTCGGGCACCAGTCCTTGATCACGCTGAAAAGCACGCACACCTGCCTGAGTGTTGGGACCCATGATGCCATCGGCGGTGCCCACCGAATAACCGGCGTTGTTCAACCGCTGTTGCAGCGTTCTGACATCGTCGCGCGTCAAAGGTGCCTCATGGGTGGGCCAGGATTGAGTAATGCCCTGACGTCCGGCAATGGCATCGGCCAGTGTCGCCACCGCCAACGCATAGCTGGTCGCATTGTTGTAGCGCAAAATGGCACGGAAGTTGGGGCCTACGATAAAGGCTGGGCCACTGGCACCCGCTGGTACGATGACGGCGGCGCTATCGAAGGCGGGCAAATCGCCGCTCACCGCCCGTACGCCCTGCGCGGCCCACTGGGCCGAGCTCAGACGCTCAGTTTGCGAGTAGTCGAACGTATCAGGCAGTACTACCTCAGCTCCCCAGGGCTGGCCTGCTTGCCAACCGGCGCGGGCCAGGTAGTTGGCCGTCGAGGCCATAACGTCGGGAATGCTGCCCCAGATGTCACGTCGTCCATCGTTGTCGCCGTCCACCGCATAGGCTTCGAAGCTGCTGGGGATGAATTGAGTATGCCCCATGGCCCCGGCCCAGGAGCCGCGCATCTCATCGGCGGCGATATCCCCCTGTTCGATGATACGCAGCGCGGCCAGAAGCTCTCCGCGGGCAAAGTCACGGCGACGGCCATCGTAGGCCAGGGTGGCGAGGGACTCCAGCGTCGAAAAGTCACCAAAGTTGCTGCCGTAATTACTCTCGACACCCCAGATGGCAACGATGATTTCGGCAGGCACCCCATAGCGCTGCTGCATCTGTTGAGCAGTATCGCGATGCTGAGCATACTTTTCACGACCATTGGCAATGCGCGTACTGGACACGGCGCTATCGAGGTATTGCCAGATGGGCCTGACGAACTCAGGCTGATGACGGTCCAGCTCGATCACGCGCTCGCGATAACGCACACCGTCCAGCGCTTTGGCCAGAGTGGCTTCACTGATCCCTTGATTGGCGGCGTAACGGCGGAAATCACTCAGCCACTGGTTGAAGCTGGCATACTGCACTTGCTCGGCGGCTCGCGCATCGACTTCGGTCATCAGTTGCGGGCTGGCTTGGGCAGATTGCCCCCCCAAAGCCAGCATCGTTGCCAGTATCAAGGCTGGCTTGAAGGTGGGCGCGAAAGCGGGTGATACCTGGGATTTCAATAACATGTCATCGTCTCATGGCTGTCCTTGGCGTGGCTGTGATAATGGCTCAGAAACGGGTCTGATGCCAGCCTCCAACCATGAGCCGCCACAGCACCACCAGGTGGGCAGCCCCCACGATACCGGTCAGCACACAGCGTAACCCTGTGTACCAGCGAGGAAATCCTTCACGGCCATCGCGGCTGACATCGTAAAGACCAATGAGCACAAAGCCTGCCAACAGCACCCATAGCCCCGTCACCACATCGAACATCAGCGCAGGCCAGGCAATCAGGCTAGGCACCATGGCCAGTACCAAGCGCCTACCGTTACCCAGCCGCGAGACCTGCAGCGCACTGCCCCAATGAACGCCACCCAGAAATGACAGAATCACCGCACTGTAGTAAGTAAACCCGTAAATCGCCGTGACCTGCCAGGCGGTAGGCGCCCACCATGCTGCGCCACTCGCCGCAATGAACGGGATCAGCCCAGCAAGGCCCAGCCCCCAGGCCAATCGGCGTTCACTCACAACGCTTCCTGCTTGCTTACTCATCCGTCTCCTCGAACTCTTCGGCAGCAATCAGCCAGCGGTGCCACTCACTTGGCATGACGCAGGGAGGATCGAACCTGGAAGGCGCCGCGCGCCAAGGCTGGTGCCGTTCGAGGCCAAAGGGCAAGGACTCGAGGGCGGGCAGCCAGTATGCGACATAGAGGCCTTTTGGGTCATAATGTCCTGCCTGCTTCAACACGTTGAAGTAGCGATCCTGCCGGGGATCTCGCCCTACTCCGGCGATATAGCGCCAATTACCCCAGTTACTGGCCACATCGTAATCGATCAGACAGTGCTCGAACCAGCCAGCGCCCAAACGCCAGTCCACGCCGAGATCCTTGACCAGGAAACTGGCCACGTTCTGGCGTGCGCGATTGGATATCCATCCGGTCCCTTTGAGCTCGATCATCGCCGCATCGATGAACGGGACCCCTGTCTTGCCATCGCGCCAACGGTTGAACGCCTCGTTAGGCACGGGGAGCTGCTCGCGGCCGAATAGCGCAGGGCCTTCCAGCTGCGCTGCACGGTGAAAGTAGTCACGCCACAATAGTTCGAACACGATCCAGTAGCTGGACTCGCAGCTACCATTGATGGCTTCCCAGGCCTTGACCTCACGGTGTACCTGGCGAGCCGAGAGACAGCCCTTGGCCAGCCAAGGCGAAAACCGCGTCGAAAAGTTGGCTCCCAACAAACCATTGCGGGTTTTCTTGTAGGACTCAGCGCCGTTCTGCCGCCACAGATAGTGCTGCAGCCGGTCTCGAGCTGCGGATTCACCGCCGACGAATACAAGCCCCTGACGCTTGTCTGGCTGCCAGGCCGCACTCTGCTGACATACATCCCTGAGCGGCGGGAAGCCACGGGGGGCGTCGTCTGGCCACCCGGGCAGCGTCACCGGCATACTGAGCGGCGCGGGGATCTCACAATGTTTCTCCACCTGACGACGAAACGCCGAAAAGCTGGCAGGCAGCTCCTCCAACGCAAACGGCAGCGCCGAGGCGTCAATCAGGTAGCCGCTATCGGAACGCACCAGCGAGCAGTGCTCAGGCAGCGTCTCGGCCACCTGACCAATGTGCGCCCGTTCTTCGCAGCCCGAGTGTTCGGCGACCAGCACTTGCCGGGCTTTGAGGCGCGTGGCCATGGCCACTACCTCTTCGGCAGGGTGACCAATACGTACCAGCAGATCGCTGCCTAATTGCAGCAGCTCGCCACGCAGTTCCATCAGGCTTTGCCATAAGAAGCGCAGGCGCGCCGGGCCAAGGCGGCAAGTCTCCTCGCCTGCCATATTGGAACGTAACCACGCCCGGTCCAGTACGTAAAGGCAAACCAGTTGATCAGGGGCGGATGTGAAATGTAGTAGAGGGTTGTCCGCTACACGGAGGTTATCCTGTAGCCAGACAATATCAGTCGTGCTGTTCATGCTCGTGCCTCCTCGGCGTGCTGTGCTGTCTGGCTTCGCGTCGGCAGCGTTCGCTGCAAAAACGCACTTCCTCTCAACAGCGCGCCCATTTTTTCCGCCAAGTAAATGGGCGCTGGCATTGAACGCAGTCTTTTTCCGGTAGGTCTTGTTTTCGTCTCATCTGTCCATCTCGCTGCGCGTAAAGCACCGCGCCACGCTTTCATACATGGACACTATATCTTATACAGTACATATATTGTATATAAATTAACAGGCATTTAGTGGCACTGCGCACTTTGGTTAAACAGCAGCGCCTTATTAACTCCGCATAAAAAAAGCCACCCGAAGGTGGCTTTTGGTTAACTCGTTGATTAATGGTCAGTCGGGATCTGTAGGCCGAGGTTGACGCTTGGCATTTTCATGGGTCTCCAATCCGCTCTTCAATTCATGGGTGAGCGGATCATAATTGGGCCTGAGTTCATCCTTCACCGTACCGCTCCACAGTCGAGAGCCGACGAAGTAACCCGCCCTGCCAATCACATGGGCGGCAATAGGTGCGGTGATCAAGATGAATACGATGATCGCGAATGCCCGCGCCACGACCCCCACTTCGGCAAAGTGCATGGCTGCCGCCAGCATGATCAGGATCACCCCCAGTGCAGCAGCCTTGGTGGTGGCATGCATACGGGTCAACAAGTCAGGCAGGCGCAGCAAACCGATGGAAGCCAGCAGCATGAAGCTGGCGCCGGTCAACACCAGCGTTCCTTTGACAAAATCAATCATCACGCGGTCCCCCACGTTCCAGAAAGCGAGCGAATCCTATGGCGGCCAAGAAGCCCATCAGCGCGATGACGATGGCGGCATCCAGAAAGCTCGATACACCTGACTGAATGGCGTACACCCCCACCAGCCCCACTACCGTGGTGGAAAACAGCTCCAGCGCCACCACTCGGTCCGGCAAGCTGGGGCCTCGCACCACGCGCACAAAGGTCAATATCAGGGCGCAGCCCATCAAGACCTGGCTAATCAAAATCACGGTATCCATCAGCGAAATAACTCCAGGGCTCGGTGCTCCATCTCTTTGAGGCTGCGTCTCAGCTCATCTTCATCGTCCAGGAACATGGCATGGATATAGAGCACTCGGCGATCATCGGAGACGTCCAGACTCAAGGTACCCGGCGTCAGCGAAATCAGGTTGGCCACCATGGTGATCTCCATTTCCGTGCGTGCCGCCAGCGGCAGTGCAATGACGCCTGGCTGCATGTGCCAGGGTGGCGTCAGGATGTCGAACGCGACACGTAGATTGGCCTGCACCAGTTCCTTCATGAAGAAACCGATGAAGCCGATGATGCGCGGCACTCGTAAAGGGTATCCCTTCAGCGCCTCGACCTGAGGCTCGATCAATACCAGCGCAATATAACCAAACACCATGCCTACCAGCAGGTTCAAGCCCGAGAAATCACCGCTCAACAGTACCCAGGCCAGGCCGAGTAACAAGTTCCAAATTGCACCGGTCATGGAGCTTCCTCCTGAACGTCACTCGCCTGATCCACGCCCGCATCTGCCGCTTCCAGCAGTGCATCGATGACATTCGCTGACTCGCCGAGCACGGCTTCAATGTAGCCTGCCGGGTTCATCAATTGATCGCCAATCTGATTCATGACCTGCATGATGGGCTCGGCGAAAACACCCACCAGCAGCGACATCATGGCCAATACGATCACCGGCAGATACATCATCCACAGGCTCGGTTTGAGCATACGGCCATCATCGCCTGTGGGCGTTTGGGTTGCAGGCACCTTGTTCTCTTCCGGCAAGGCTTTCCAGAACACTTCGTTCCAGATCTTGACCATGGAGTAGAGGGTCATCAAGCCCACGGCCAAAGCAATCCCGGTGGCTACATAGGCGCCCGCTTCCAGGCCTGCTCGCACCAGTACGAACTTGGCGAAGAAACCGGACAGCGGCGGTATGCCTGCCAACGAGAAAGCCGAAATGAAGAACGCGACGGCAAGCCAGGGGCGCTCGCGATAAAGCCCGCCCATCTTCTTGAGCTGATAGGTACCCTGCAAGCGGTGCGTGATACCACTGATCAGGAACAGGTTCGTTTTCACGATGATGTTGTGCATGATCGCAAACACGCCACCGGCGATGGCCAGCGGGGTATAGAGCGCCAGACCAAGAATCATGTAGCCAATCTGGCTGACGATGTGAAACGAGAGAATACGGCGGAATTCATACTGCGCCGCCGCCCCCAGCACGCCGGTCACCATGGTCAAGACGGCCCCCCACAACATGATGTCCTGGAGATAGCCCATGGTCTGATCGAAGATCAGCGTGAAGACGCGGAACAGCGAGTACACCCCGACCTTCGTCAGCAGCCCGGCAAACAGCGCCGATACCGCCACGGGCGGCGTGTGATAGGACGCGGGCAGCCAGAAAAACAGCGGAAACGCGGCTGCCTTGATGCCAAAGGCCACCATGAACATCACGGCCAGCACTTCCACCATGCCACTGTGTTCGGCTTCGTCCATGCGCAGGGCGATATCGGCCATGTTCAGCGAACCGACCGTGCCATACAGCAGACCGACGGCGGTCAGAAAGATCACCGATGCCAACAGATTCAGCGTCACATACTTGATGGCTCCTTCCATCTGGGCACGCTCGCCACCCAGAATCAGCAGCGCAAACGATGCCACCAGCATCACCTCGAACCACACGTAGAGGTTGAACATGTCGCCGGTCAGGAAGGCTCCGGCCACACCGGCCAGCAGCAGGTGCATCAGCGGGTAGTAGCCGAATTTTTCATGGCCACGCCCGGTGGTGGCCAATGAGTAAATACCCATGGCCAGACCGATGATGCCGGTCAGCAGGATCATCACGGCACTGAGCATGTCCGCCACCAGCGTAATGCCGAATGGCGCGGGCCAGTTGCCCATCTGCATGGTGATATAGCCGTCGTTCAGTACCGCGACAAACAGCCAGAGACTGACCGCCAGCAGCGCAACATTACCGGCAACGGCCACAAAACGCTGCATGGGCCGCGACCGCCAGAACAGCAGCGATATTGCCCCCGAAAGCAGAGGCAACAAAACGGGAAGTGCGACTTCAGGCCTCACGTGTCGGTATCCTTCATCTTGTCCAAATCATCCGCCTTGACGATTTCATAGGCGCGGCGAATCAGTACGACGGCAAACGCCAGCACGCCAAACGCGATGACGATGGCGGTCAGCACCACTGCCTGGGGCAGCGGGTCAGCCACGGGCCCCAATGGCTGCAGCATGCCCTCGGGAATCAGAGGGGGTGCGCCACGGGTCATGCCTGCGGTGGTAAAAATCAACAAGTTGGCGCCGTTGGAAAGCAGCAGCAAACCGATCACCAGCTTGACGATCGAACGTCGTAGCATCATGAATACGGCAGTGGCGTACAGCAAACCAATCGCCAGGGCCATTAACGGTTCCATGGGGAGCCTCCTGTGTTATCCGGGGTATGCAGCTCAAGGCTCATCCTTGTCCACCTCCATCAACGCCATGACCATGCCCATGACGGAACCCAACACCGCCAGATAGACGCCCACGTCGAAGATCAGCGGCGTAGAGGCCTTGAACTCGATACCGGGAATCGTCCACCACTGTGCGGTCAAGAAGGGCTCACCCATGAACCAGGCGGGCACCACCGAGATCATGCCCAACAGCAGCCCCGCCCCGACCAGGTCGCGGGGGTCGACCATGCGCAGCACTTCTCGGGTGGCGCTGGCACCAAAGGCGAACAGGTAAAGCGCAAACGCCCCCGCCGCCACCAGCCCGGCGATGAAGCCGCCGCCGGGCTCGTCATGGCCACGCAGCAACAGAAAAATAGAGAACATCAGTTGCAGCGGCATCAAAAAGCGTGCCGCCGTATTGAGAATGATCGTACCTGACTTAACCATCGTAGGGCTCCTTGACGCTGCTCTTCTCCGCCTCTACTGATTTGCCCTGGGGGCCATCGTGACGCAGTTTCAACATGGCAATGACACCAATGGCGGCCAGCGCCAGCACGAACATTTCGCCCAGCGTATCCAGGGCACGGTAGTCCACCAGAATCACGTTGACGATGTTGCGCCCATGAGCCAGCGGTGCGCTGTTCTCGACCATGTACGTGGAAATGGTTTCGAACTGGTCGATGCTCCATGCCGTCATGATCAACAGGAAGATCATGACCCCCATGGCAGCTGCCACGGCACCGTCACGCACGCGCTCGAGGCTGGTCGAGAGGTTGGAGTAACGCGGCAAGCGAAACAGCACCAGCACCAGCAGAATGACCGTCATGGTCTCTACCAGCAGCTGGGTGATGCCGAGATCGGGGGCACTGAACAGAATGAAGATCAGCGCAATCGAGAAGCCCATGATGCCAACCGACACCACGGCTCCCAGGCGCGAGCGCGAGATGGTGGCAAAAATTGCCCCCATGGCCATGGTACCGACCACGATGATTTCATGGAAACGCACGTCCAGCGTCAGCGCCAGCTGGGGCGAGTGGCGCAGCAGAATCGAATTACCGATCAGGCCGATCAACACCACCAGCATCACCAGAATGTAATTACGCATGTAGCCATTCTGCAGAATGTGGGTCTGCCACTCGGAGAAGCGTACGACGCCATTCATGAAGCCTTCATAGCCTGCTTCCGGCCCATAGCGCATGACCGGTGCCAATCGCGCCAAATGACTGCGCACATCGTCCCAACGCTTGAACAGCAAAAAGCCCAGCGCCATGCTCACCAGCGACATGATTAGCGCCACGTTGATACCGTGCCACAGCGACAGGGTAACCGTCAGCGCATCGCCCACTACCGAAGTGGCCGCTGCGGTCAGCAGTGCATCCACCCCCAGCAGCGCGGGCGCCAGCCCCAGCAGTAGCGAGCCACCGGCCAACAGAGCTGGCCCCACCAGCATGCTCAACGGCGCTTCATGGGCGACCTTGGGGGTGGCATGCTGCGCGCCAAAGAAAGGGCGCAGCGCAATGATGGCCGCCACGGCAATGGTCAGAATGGCCGAGAAGAACGCAAACAGCACCAGCATCAGACGCACGCTGTCGGCGCCCAGGGCAGCCTCCAGCATCAGCTCCTTGCCAATGAAACCGAACAGCGGCGGCACCCCGGCCAGCGACAGCGCGGCCACGAAGGCAATCGTCGCCGTCACGGGCATGGCTCGCCGTAAGCCCCCCATGGCCGTGACATCCTTGGTACCCGTTTCATGGTCCAGAATACCCGCCACCATGAAGAGCGCACCTTTGTACATGGAGTGCGCCAGCAGGAAGGTGACGAACGCCGTCATGGCATAGTCGGAGCCAATGCCCAGCAGCATGGTCAAGGTGCCCAGCGCCATGATCGTCGAGTAGGCCAGCAGCTTCTTGATATTGGTGTGGTGGATCGCCAGGAAGGCGCCCGTCAGCATGGTGGTCGCACCCACCACCGAGAGAATACCCACCCACATGCCGGTACCGCCCAGCTCGGGCTGCAGGCGCGCCAGCAGGTAGATACCCGCCTTGACCATGGTGGCCGAGTGCAGGTAAGCCGATACGGGCGTTGGCGCCGCCATGGCGTTCGGCAGCCAGAAATGAAACGGAAACTGCGCCGACTTGGTGAACGCACCGAGCAGCAGGCAGATCAACATGGGCGTATAGAGCGCATGCTCGCGCAGGTTGTCGTCGGACTGCAGAATCTCGCTCAGCGACCAGCTGCCGCTGGCCACACCCAGCAGGACCAGTCCCGCCATCAGCGCCAGCCCACCGGCCACGGTCACGAACAAGCCCTGGCGAGCCGACTTTCTGGCCTCGATATCGTTATGGTTGAAGCCGATCAACAGATACGAGGTGATACTGGTCAGTTCCCAGAACACGAACAGGGTCAACAGGCCATCGGCCATGACCAGCCCCATCATGGAGGCCATGAAGGCCACCAGCGCCAGATGGAAGCGGGCAATATCCGGATGGCCTTTCAAGTACCCGCCAGCATAGATCAGTACGCAAGTACCGATGACGGAAATCAGCAGGCCAAACAGTAGCGACAGGCCATCCAGCAAAAAGCTCAGGCTGATCCCCAGCGACGGCACCCACGCCCACTCCAGCAGCTGCGGCCCTTCACTCAGCACCACCGGGGCCTGGCCAATCAGCCACGCGGCCATCAGCGCTGGAAATAGCGCCAGCACCAAGCTGGTTCGTTCCCTACACCAGAGGTTGAGCAGCGGTGACGACGCTGCCAGCACGAAGCCTATTAAAACGGCAAATTGCATCCGGCGTTCTCTCCCTAAAATAAGCGCAAACTATTCCCGTGAGCGGCGCATGGTACGACATGTGCCGCTTAAACGTTGAATAAATGTGATTTTATATGCACAAACCTTATACCAGCCCTTCGAAAAACTCCAGCCACCTCGCTGGCATAAAAAAGCCGCTCGGCCAGTGGCCAAAGCGGCGTCAGCGCGAGCAGAAATCTTACTGAGCGGGCACGGGCAACCAGCCCAACAGCTCATTGTTGACCACGGCCAACAGGGCATCGATATGATCATCGCGATCATTCAGGCAAGGAATATAGCTGAACGTCTCGCCACCGGCCTCCATGAAACTGTCGTGAATCTCCTCCTTGATCTCTTCGAGGGTTTCCACACAGTCGGAGGAGAAGGCAGGTGACAGAATGGCAATGTGCTTGTGGCCCTGCCTGGCCAGCTCGGCCACATGGTCTACGGTTTGCGGGCCTACCCACTTTTCCGGGCCAAACTGTGACTGGAAGGCGGTATCGACCTCCTCCTTGCTCAACCCCAGACGCTCACGTAGCAGGCGCGTGGTTTTCTGGCACTGGCAGTGGTAAGGGTCGCCTTCCATCAGATAGCGTTCCGGCACACCGTGGTAGCTGGCCACGAGCTTGGTGGGGCGACTTTCAAAGCCGTCGTACGCCTCTTGCACCGAGTTGGCCAGCGCCTGGATGTAAGCCGGGTGTTCAAAGTAGGCCGGCACCGTGCGCAGGTAGGGCTGCCACTTCATCTTCATCAACGTGCGAAACGCCTGATCGTTGGCGGTAGCCGTGGTGGGCGAGCCGTACTGCGGGTAGAGCGGGAAGAACACGATGCGCTCGCAGCCCTTCTCTTTCATGCGATTCAGCACGCTTTCCGTGGAAGGGTTGCCATAGCGCATGCAGAAATCGACCTCGACACTGTCGCCATACAGCGCTTTCAGCCGGGCGGTCATCTTTTCCGTTTGTGCACGGGTAATGGTCAGCAGCGGGCTCTCGTCTTTTTCGGTGTTCCAGATGCTTTTGTAGGCATGGCCCGACGTAAAGGGGCGCTTGGTCAGAATGATGAGCTGCAGCAGCGGTTGCCATTTCCAACCCGCATAGTCCACGACCCGCTTATCCGACAGGAATTCGTTGAGATAGCGCCGCATGGACCAGTAGTCAGTCGCATTGGGCGTCCCCAGATTGGCCAGCACCACGCCCACCTTGGCGGGGGCAACCGGAGGATGACTGCTTGGCGCGTGGGCCAAGCGCCCTTCACCGGGTTGATCCTTTACAACGCTGTCGGCCATCTCACTTACTCCTGGGGGCTGTCGATCATTCACAATGGTCTAAATCTTATCACTTTTCAGCAAAGACGCGGAATAAAGTTATACTATCAGCATAATTTGTATAACTACAGGCGAACTCATGTCCAAGCCTTTGCTACTCATTCTGGGTGACCAGCTTTCCCTGACCCTGCCTACCCTTCGCCAGGCCCCTGAAGGCGCGGTGGTGGCGCTCTGTGAGGTCGCTGAAGAAGCACGCTACGTCCCTCACCATATACACAAGATCGGCCTGTTCCTGGCCGCCATGCGACATTTTGCCCAACAGCTGCGCGACAAGGGCTTCAACGTGCATTACAGCCGCATGGACGATGCGGATAACACCCAATCATTGATCGATGAAGCCGAGCGGCTGACAAGACAGTACCAGTGCGATGAAATTCGTGTGACGCGCCCCGGCGAGTGGCGGCTGTGGAACGCCATGCAGCAGCGTCAGGCCGCCTCACTGCCCTGGAAAATCCTGGAAGACGACCGCTTCTTCACCACCCCAGACGACTTTGCCCAATGGGCCAAGGGGCGTAAGCAAATCCGCCTCGAATACTTCTACCGGGAACAGCGTAAACGTACCGGGCTACTGATGGAAGGCGACGCCCCCATGGGCGGACAGTGGAATTTCGACCACGATAACCGAGAACCCGTCCAGCCTGGGCTGAGCTTCCCTGAACTCCCCGCGCACGGGCAGGATGAAACCACTCAGGAAGCGCTGGCCAATGCCGCCGAGTGGTTCCCCGAGCACATGGGCGAGATCGAGACCTTCAATTTGCCGGTCACCCGACGTCAAGCACTGGTGGACCTGAAGCACTTCATCACCCACGGGCTGGCCGACTTTGGCCGCTATCAGGATGCCATCAGCGACCAGTCACCCTACCTGTACCACTCGCGCCTCTCTGCTGCCATGAACATTGGCCTGCTCACGCCCTTCGAAGTATGCGAAGAAGCGGCTGCGCAATATCAGGCAGGCAAGGCACCGATCAACGCCGTGGAAGGGTTCATACGGCAGATTCTCGGGTGGCGTGAGTACGTGCGCGGCCTCTACTGGACGCGCATGCCGGATTACAAACGAGAGAACCAGCTGGGTTTTCAGCGCGACTTGCCCGCCTTCTACTGGGATGCGAAGACCGACATGCGCTGCCTGCAACGCGCCATCCAGATGACCATCGACCACAGCTACGCGCATCATATTCAGCGCCTGATGGTCACGGGCAACTTCGCCCTGCTCTGCGGGGTCAAGCCAGAGGCGCTGTGCGACTGGTACCTGGCCGTTTACGCCGACGCCTGCGAGTGGGTCGAGCTACCCAACACCTTGGGTATGGTGCTGCACGCGGACGGCGGCTTGATGGGCTCCAAGCCCTACTGCGCTTCCGGCAAATACATCGACAAGATGTCCGACCACTGCCAGCACTGTCGCTACTCCCCCAAGCTGGTCACCGGCCCCAAGGCCTGCCCGCTCAACAGTCTCTACTGGCATTTTCTGGAGACCCATGCCGAACAGCTCAATCGGAATCCACGCATGAAGCTGATCTACGGCTCGCTGGCACGCATGAAAGAGGAAAAACGCGACGCCATGCGTCAGCAAGCAGAACAGTTCCTGGCATCGCTCCCCACTGCCGCCGATTACGGGCAAGCCGTTCACACCCAAGGGTACACCCACGAGGAGCGCTCCTCATGAGCCGTTTCGCCACGCTGCATGCCGAACCACCGGTCACGCTCTACCACGATGGACACTGCCCCTTTTGTCGCGTCGAAGTGGCCTGGCTGGCCAAACACCGACACCAGCAGCGCATTCGTCTAGTCGATATTCAGCACGAGGATTTCGACCCCGGCGCATTGGGGCTCAGCTTCGAAGCCATGATGGGGCAATTGCATCTTCAGGATCAGCAGGGAAATTGGTATGTCGGGATGGATGCCAGCCGGGCCCTGTATGCCGTGTTGGGCTACAGGCGGCTGGTAAGACTGTCTTGCTTGCCTGGCCTGCGCGCCGTCATGGATGCAGGCTATCGGTTCTTTGCCCGTCGCCGAATTCGGCTGGGCCAATGGTGGGAAAAATGCGGGTCACGCTCGCGCAATCAGTGATACCTGGGCGTCAGAATACCAGCGGCATACGCGAGGTCAGCGGCGCGCTGTAGTGGGCGTCGCGACCAATGACTTCATCCTGAGGCACGTGCTGAACGAGGTAAGCCCGGTGGATACCGGCCCGCTTGAGTTCGAGGTACACATCATCCAGCGCTCGAAACAGCATAGGCTTGCCACGCTGGGTCAGCATATGACGCTCACCCTCGACGTCTTCGAGCTCGACCTGATAGAAACGGCTGCCCGAATGCGTGATTACCCGGATTTCAAAATTGTCATGACGTTCGACGAACTGTTTAAGCTCTTTAAGTTCCATGGTTCCCTCCTGTTATTGGTCATCGCCATGGAGCACAGCATGCCTTTGCCCCATGACAATAGTATTACCTTGGCACTATCCCCCTAAGAGGGCAATAACAGAAAAGAGTTCCTGACCGAAACGTCAAGATGTGTGTCGTATTACTGATATTCCGAGGGGTCGATGGCCTTGCCAAGCGAGTTGCGATCGATCCAGTTGCCCCCTTTGGTTTCCTTGTAACGGAACACGACCTTGTCGCCAATGGTGACAGGTAATTCCGCATCTTCTGTCTGGTAGCTGTACTGCTCCCCTTCCACTACCAAGTGGTAGCGGTAGAGATCGGGCATGCCCAACCACTCTTTGAAGGGACCTTCACGCTCTAACGACTGGAGCTCACCCCGACCTTCCAGCTTGGGAAGCCGCTTACGGTTACCGCGCCTAAAACCACCTGCCATGCGTTACTCCTGTCTATCTACCAATGCGATTGACCCACGCTTCTCATCCCGCCCTTCCAGTGAGGGTTACCCAGACGACTCAGCCAACGGGGAGCGCATTATACGTGCTCCCCCCTCAGCCTCAAGTCAATCGCCGAAGGCTTCACCGTAACTATCCGGCGCCAAGTCTTCGAAGCGCGTGTATTTGCCTATGAAGGCCATGTGTACCGTCCCGATGGGACCATTACGCTGCTTACCAATGATCAACTCGGCCAGACCCTGGTTGTCCGGGTTATCGCGGTTATACACTTCGTCGCGATACACGAAGGCAATGACGTCTGCGTCCTGCTCGATCGCGCCCGATTCGCGAAGGTCCGACATGACTGGACGCTTGTTGGGACGCTGCTCCAGCGAGCGGTTCAGCTGGGAAAGCGCCACCACCGGACACTGGAACTCCTTGGCCAGGCCTTTCAGCGAACGCGAAATTTCCGAGATCTCGCCCGTGCGGTTTTCGTTAAAGCCAGGAATCTGCATCAACTGCAGATAGTCGATCATGATCAAGGCGATATTGCCGTGCTCACGCACCACCCGACGCAGCCGTGAGCGCATCTCATTGGGTGACAAGGCTGCCGTATCATCGATGAACAGCTGCTTGTCTTTCAGCAGGTTCACCGCCGAGGTCAGCCGCGGCCAATCTTCGTCTTCCAACTGACCCGAACGCACGCGGGTCTGATCGATACGCCCCAATGACGAGAGCACACGCAGCATCAGCGATTCGGCGGGCATCTCCATGGAAAACACCATCACCGGCTTGTCACTGGAAATGACCGCATGCTCGACCAGGTTCATGGCGAAGGTGGTCTTGCCCATCGAGGGCCGCCCGGCAATGATGACCAGATCGGAAGGCTGCAGGCCCGAGGTCATCTCATCCAGATCACGAAAGCCGGTGGAAAGGCCGGTCATTTCCCCTTTCAGGTTGAACAGCTCATCGATCCGATCCACGGCCTTGGTGAGCAGATCACTCATGCCAATGGGGCCACCGGTCTTGGGCCGCTCTTCGGCAATCTGGAACACCAGCCGCTCGGCCTCGTTGAGCAGCTCGTCGGCGGGCCTGCCCTGAGGCGAAAAAGCCCCTTCAGCAATCTGGTTGGCCGCCCGAATGAGCTTACGCAGCGTGGCACGCTCACGGACGATATCGGCATAGGCGCGTATGTTGCTGGCCGAAGGCGTGTTGCGCGCCAGCTCGGCCAGGAAACTCAGTCCGCCCACCGTATCCAGCTGGTCACGGGCTTCCAGCGCCTCGGAAAGGGTCACGACGTCCAGCGGTTGGCCCGATTCGGCCAGATGTGTCATCACATTGAACACCAGCCGGTGTTCATAGCGGTAAAAATCGTCGGCCACCAGACGCTCGGAGACGTTGTCCCACGCCTGGTTGTCCAGCATGAGCCCGCCTAACACCGACTGCTCCGCTTCCAATGAATGCGGTGGCAGTTTTAACGCTGCCGTTTCCTGATCAGCAGAAGGCTGGTCCTGCATTGCGAGCTCCTTAACAATTACCCGATAGCCAACGGCGCTTATCTTAGCCGTGCGGCTCGGATAACACCACTGGCCCCCACGTAAAGGGAGGGCTTTATAAGCCTGCTGTGTCGCCCCTTGCCAAAAGAGCCCCAGGGCCTAAAAAGACAAAGTACCTATAAAGACAAAGTACCTAAAAAGACAAAGGGCGCGGGAGAACCCGCGCCCTTTGAGGCGTCAGCGTTGGCGAGTATGATTACTCGGCGACAACGACCACGCGTACAACGGCGTCCACTTCTGCATGCAGGTGGAGGTCGATGTCGTATTCGCCAGTTTGACGAATCGGGCCTTGCGGCATGCGTACTTCGCTCTTGGCGACGTCGATTCCCGCAGAGGAGATCGCGTCGGCCAGGTCACGAGGACCGATAGAGCCGAACAGCTTGCCTTCGTCGCCTGCCTTGGACACCAACGACAGTTCGATGTCGTTGAGTTGCTCGGCACGCGCCTGGGCTTCTGCCTTACGCTCAGCGGCTTGCGCTTCGAGCTCGGCACGCTGCGCTTCGAACGCTTCGATGTTGTCCTTGGTGGCCGGTACGGCTAAGCCGTAAGGCACCAGGTAGTTACGACCATAACCAGGCTTGACAGTGACCTTGTCACCCAGGCCGCCCAGCTTACCAATCTTGTCGAGCAGAATGACTTCCATCTCGTAAACCTCTTGTCAGTTGCTGCGGGCAAGGCGTGCGCGAACGTTCGCAAATGTATCGATCAGCCCCAACAGCAGCACAATGAGAATCGTGGGCCAGGTCGTGATCAGCAGCACATAAAATGCCACCAGCCACAGCCCGTTCATCCCCTTTATTCCAATAAAACCATGCACCAACGCAATACCGGCAATCAGCAGCGGAACCCAACACAGCATCGCCAGTGCCTGCGCACCAAGCGCCATGCCTGCCACTCCCAGCACCACCAGAACGACAAGCTCACGGGGGGTCAGGCGCAACGCATGAAACTCTTCGCGAAAGCCACCGGGGTTGTACAGCCCGGCTTGCCAGCTGCGGGCCAGCGCCAGGCAGATAATGGCGGCCAGCAACACGACCAAGCCCGTCACACCACCGATGACCATGGCAGCCAAGGCCGTCGTGTCGACGCCCTGGTTGGCAAACTCGGTGAGCATACGGTCGATCTCGGTAGAGCTCTCCCGCAGCTGCTCCAGCATGAGCTGGGTACCCCCCGGCGGGCTGAAGATGCCCAGCTGAACCATGACGGCGGCAGCCAATGTGCCCACAATCAAGGCTTCGCTCCAGCGCATCCGCTCGCGCAGGATGACGGACATCAGCGTGACCAGCAGAACGCTGGCCAGTGGTATCACATCACCTTGTGCCCACCAGAAACCGGCAGGCAGAGCAGCGGCGATGATGACCGGCAGCGCAGGAGCGAACCCCTTGCGCAAGGTCACCAGCGCGGCAATGGCGGCGCCTAGCCAAAACAGCCAGGGCACCAGCGATGCCAGGGCCGCCCCGCCTACGGCATAGGGCGTTCCGCGCATCAGCCATCTTGCCAGTGCCAGCATCACGTTAAACGCTTACTGATGGCTATCGGAGTAGGGCAGCAGTGCCAGGTAGCGTGAACGCTTGATAGCGGTCGCCAGCTGACGCTGATAGCGTGCTTTGGTGCCGGTGATACGGCTCGGAACGATCTTGCCGGTTTCCGTGATGTAAGCCTTCAGCGTGTCGAGATCTTTGTAGTCGATCTGCTTGACGCCTTCAGCAGTGAAGCGGCAAAACTTGCGGCGACGGAAAAAACGTGCCATGGACTAGCTCCTTAAAACGTGCAGTGGATAGAATCAGGCAGTTTCTTCAGCTTCAGCGCGCGGCTTTTCTTCGCGACGCGGACGCTTTTCTTCTGCCGGCTTCATCATCGGAGAAGCTTCGGTAACGGCTTCCTTGCAGCGCACAACCAGGCTGCGGATGATGGCGTCGTTGAAGCGGAAGATGTTCTCGATTTCTTCGAGAGTCTCGCCGGTGCACTCAACGTTCATCAGCACGTAGTGGGCTTTGTGGATCTTGTTGATCGGGTAAGCCAGGTGACGACGGCCCCAATCTTCCAGACGATGCACAGTACCGCCGCTTTCGGTGACGATGCTGGTGTAGCGCTCGACCATTGCCGGTACTTGCTCGCTCTGATCCGGGTGGACCATGAACACGATTTCATAATGACGCATGGAATCTCCTTGCGGTTTGGCAGCTTCCTGAGTGTGCCGGAGCATATGCTCTGACAGCGACTGGGAAGCAAGGAGTTGACTGAAATGCCCTTGGCAAGCCACGTATGGCTGAAAAGAACATCAAGCAGATAAAACCAGTGTCGTAGAGGGGTTACCAATACGAACGCCCGCTTATGTATAAACGGGCGCAAGCATTCTAGTGGGACGGAGGCTAACTTGCAAGCTGCCGCTGACGCACCGCTTCAAACAGACAGATTCCGGCAGCCACCGAGACATTCAGGCTAGATACCTGCCCCGCCATGGGCAGCTTGGCCAGATGATCACACGCTTCCCGCGTCAACCGGCGCAACCCCTTGCCTTCGGCACCCATCACCAGCGCGGTCGGGCCGGTGAAGTCGATATCGAATACGCTGGCCTGTGCCTCACCGGCGGTGCCGGTGATCCACACGCCCTCTTCCTTGAGCCTGGCCAGCGTGCGCGCCAGATTGGTGACCTGATAGACCGGCACCACCTCTGCGGCACCACAGGCGACTTTTCTGACCGTGGCGTTGAGCGGCGCCGCCTTGTCCTTGGCTACGATCACTCCATGGGCACCCGAGGCATCGGCACTGCGCAGGCACGCGCCAAAGTTATGCACGTCGGTGACGCCATCCAGCACCAGCAGCAAGGGAGGCGTATCCGACGGCCAGGCGCGGAGCTTGAGCCACAAGGACTCCTCTCCTTCTGCCATCAAGGGTGCGCAGAAGGCAACCACCCCCTGATGCGCCGCCCCTTGGGTCAACTGGTCGAGCACGTCACGCGGCTGCTCCTTGACCGCCGCACCGCTGGCTCGGGCATCGGCCACCAGCGTTTGCAAACGCTGACCTGCGCCCTGCTGCACCCACAGCTCCTTGGGCGACTCGCCCCGTGCCAGCAGGCTCTCCAGGGCATGCACTCCATAGACGTGATCCAGGCCATCAGGCGTACGGACAGGAGTGCGCGTAGCCGGGCGCGGGCTACGTCGAGACGACGCCGATTTCATGCTCAACCCTTTTTCGAAGATGGTTTACGCGACCCGCTGCGCGTACGGCGCGGGCCACGACGGGCGGGCTGCTCACCGGCAGCCGCCTTTGCTCCTGCTCCAGCGCCTTTTTCACCAGAGCTTTCACTACGACGCTTGCGCGGCTGACGCTGCGGGCGCGGCTTGTCATCGGCAAGACCAAAGTCGATCTTGCGATCATCCATGTCCACCCGCGCCACTTGCACGGTCAGGCCATCGCCCAGGCGATAGGTGGTGCCGGTGCGCTCACCCTTGAGACGATGCTTCTCGGCTTCGTAGTGGTAGTAGTCGGAAGGCAGTGACGTGACGTGCACCAGCCCTTCCACAAAGAAGTCATCGAGACGCACGAAGAGCCCGAACTGGGTCACCGAGGCGATGGTGCCCTCAAAGGTTTCGCCCAGCTTGTCCGACATGAACTCGCACTTGAGCCAGCTCTCCACGTCACGGGTGGCTTCATCGGCCCGCCGCTCGGTCATGGAGCAGTGTTCGCCCAGCTCCAGCATCTGCTCGAAGGTGTAGGGGCACCACTTGCTCGGCGGATCCACCGGCGCACCCTCTACCCGCACCACGGTAGCGGTCTGGCGCGGCCCGCGAATCACCGAGCGAATGGCCCGGTGCACCAGCAGGTCAGGATAACGCCGAATGGGCGACGTGAAATGGGCGTAGGCCTGGTAAGCAAGGCCGAAGTGCCCCTCGTTCTGCGGCGAATAGACCGCCTGATTCATCGAGCGCAGCATCACGGTCTGGATGATGTCGGCATCCGGGCGGTCGGCAATCGCTTCCCGCAGTGCCTGGTAATCCTGAGGCGTCGGCTCGTCGCCGCCGCCCACCGAAAGCCCCAGCTCACTCAGGAACAGGCGCAGCTTGTCGAGCCGCTCAGGCGTTGGACGCTCGTGGATACGATACAGCGCCGGCAGGTCGTGCTTGTCGAGGAAACGCGCCGTCGCCACGTTGGCGGCCAGCATGCACTCCTCGATCAGCTTGTGGGCATCATTACGGCTGCGCGGCACGATCTTCTCGATCTTGCGCTCTTCATTGAAGATGATCGCCGTTTCCGTGGTATCGAAGTCGATCGCCCCACGCTCTTCCCGGGCAGCGCGCAGCAGGCCGTACAGCTCATGCAGGTTCTTGAGCGGCTTGACCAGCTCGGCGTGCTCCCGACGCAGCGCCTCCCCTTCTTCACTATCGCCGTCCAGCATGGCCGCCACCTTGTTATAGGTGAGTCGGGCATGGGAATTCATCACGGCTTCATAGAAGGAGTAGCGGCTGATGGCACCGGTCTTGGAAATGTTCATTTCGCACACCATCACCAGCCGGTCGACGTGCGGATTCAATGAACAAAGACCGTTGGAAAGCAGCTCGGGCAGCATGGGCACCACTTGCCCCGGGAAGTAGACCGAGTTGCCGCGGGTGCGCGCTTCGTCATCCAGCGCGGTACCAGGGCGCACATAATGAGAAACGTCGGCAATCGCGACGACCAGCTTCCAGCTACCGGACTTGGTCTTCCAGGCACACACCGCATCGTCGAAATCCTTGGCGGACTCGTCGTCGATGGTCACCAGCGGCAAATCGCGCAGATCGACGCGGTGCTGCTTGTCGGCTTCCAGCACTTCAGCGGAGATTTCGCTGATCTGGTCCTGCACCTCCGGCGGGAACTCGGCAGGAATGTCGTAGCTGCGGATGGCGATATCGATCTCCATGCCGGGGTCCATACGCTCCCCCAACACTTCGATCACTTCACCCACCGGCTGAACCCGAGTGGCGGGCTGCTGGACGATCCTGGCAGAGATCACCTGACCATCCTTGGCACCACCACTAACGGTGTGCGGGATGATCACTTCCTGGGTAATCCGCGGGTTTTCGGGAATGAGAATCCCGAATTCCGGCGTATTGCTGCGGTATACGCCCACCATGGTCTCGGTATTGCGGGCAATCACTTCGGCAATCGTGGCTTCGTCGCGGCCGCGACGGTCTCGCCCACTGACGCGTACCAGCACATGGTCTCCGTGGAAGACGCGACGCATCTGACGGGGCGGCAGCAGCAGGTCCGGCTTCTTGCCGTCATCACGCAGCACGAAGCCAAATCCATCCCGATGGCCCAGCACCTTGCCCTTGATCAGGTCGAGCTTGTCGATCAGGGCATAGGCGCCTCGGCGGTCGCGCAGCACCTGGCCGTCGCGCTCCATGGCCGCCATACGCCGACGCACCGCTTCCAGATGGTCTTCATCTTCGATGCCCAGCATGCGGCTCATGTTTTCATGGGTAATCGGCTTGCCATAGCTTTCCAGGGCAGCCAACAGGTATTCACGGCTAGGAGCCGGGTTATCGTAATTCTTCGCCTCGCGCTCGGCGTGCGGATCATCACTCAACGTCCAGTACTTCATGCGATCAACATCCTTGATAACGGTTGCGGGAGGCGAACAAAAAGCGCAAGCAGCGTGCACTGCGGGCGAAAGGCATGTGCGCCTCGAAGGGCGTCGTGTTCAACTAACGATGAGTTGAAATAAGTCATGTTTTGTTTGGTCATGGGCGCAGTATAGCGCCGCCCGTTCAATCACCCAACCACTTGGCGCTGCAAACCCCGGTTTTTTACATTAAAAAATCACCCAGGGGCTTGCATTTAGCCATAGTCTCGGTATCATACGCGCCACTTGCCCAGATGGCGGAATTGGTAGACGCGCTAGCTTCAGGTGCTAGTGACCGTATGGTCGTGGAGGTTCAAGTCCTCTTCTGGGCACCAACTGTTTCATGTTATCCCCTTTCATGAATCAGCACGGTGCGGCGGCAAGTAAAGCAGTGAAAGAAAGGCAGTACGTTTGTGTTCGCCCAGGTGGCGGAATTGGTAGACGCGCTAGCTTCAGGTGCTAGTGACCGTATGGTCGTGGAGGTTCAAGTCCTCTCCTGGGCACCATGCGAACACTGACGTAATGGCCGAATGTATTGTGAAAGCAGTACCGCAGTGAAAGAGTCGATACGCCCAGGTGGCGGAATTGGTAGACGCGCTAGCTTCAGGTGCTAGTGTCCGTACGGACGTGGAGGTTCAAGTCCTCTCCTGGGCACCATTGATGCCCCGTATCGCTCCTGCTTTCGTATTAGCCCCTCTGATGCATTTCTATCTGTTTGCTGTCCCTCATTAGTCGCCCTGTTTTGGCGCACTCTCATCTGTATGCTTCTATTCTCTGATACCCTTTTGCTCTGATACTTTTTCTTCCCCACTATTTCTCTTCTGCCTGCCTTCTCTTCTGCCTGTCTATTTCATGTATATCGAGCCCATGCCGTTCGAGCATTGCCGTATCTGCGCTCAAGCGGCAGGCCAGGGCAACGCCTTGGCCTGCCAGCATGCAGCGTATCGTACTACTGGAACCGGCCTGGGCGACGAGATACCTCCTCCAGCGCCCACCCCTGGGTGCGAAGCTCGCCTTCCAGCACGGCTTCAAGCTGGGGTGAGAGATTCGGGAAAAAATTCAGCCCGGTGCGGGCTTCGATCTCATCGATGGTCACCAAGTAGTCGTTTAGTGGCTCATTGCCCTGCACGTCCTGGGGCATGATGAAGGCCAGCGCCAAGGGCGCCTCATCATGGGGTGCCACGATGATCTTGTAAAAGGCTTCGGGTATTTCCACCCACCCCACGCGGTTGAAGACGTTATCCATGAAGCGCTCGGGGTAGACCGGCCCGGTAATCACCTGCAAGCGCTCGAAACGCGGCGCAAAGTGATCCATGACGGAGGCTTCGAGCCGCTGCCAGAGCTGGCGATTCAGATTCGGCCGCTGGGGCAGCATGTTGCTCATCAAGAACGTGTCCACCTGCGCGCTGCGCCCATGCACGGCAGCAATGGCGTAGTTGGGCGCCAGATGACCTCTGTCGTAGCCACTGCCGGAATAGCTATCGGTACTCACCGGCCACAGCATGCGCCAGTCTGGCTGGAAATTGGGCCTGGGCCCAATGCGCATATCCTCAGGCACGGCCTCTACCTGGTAGCTGACCCACAAGGCCCCCACCCGTACATCCGACCACCCCACTAAAAAGCCATCGTTACGCAGTACACGGTGCAGGCTGGTAGGGTGCAATGTTTCCCAGGTGGGTACGCCCATCCAGGTATAAGCCTGCTGGTGCTGGCGCCCCTGATACTCCCACAAGCCCGTACCGACCAGCACGAACAGCACGGCAATGCCCAGGCGTCGCCCTTGACGACGCCAGCGCAAAAGTGATTTAGCCAACGGAGGACTCCCCTGCTATCTTTCAAGACGCCTTATCAGAGGGTGTTTTCAAACTACTGCGCTTGGCCATGCGGCGTTGAAATCAACCTCAAAATGCTCATTTACAGCCCGTAAACTCCGCTTTTTCGGCTGATTTCGCCTTGCCTGGCCGTCGCTCGTGACATTTGTAAACACCCTCTCAGCGGCGTTTCATCATTCGTTTCATTGGCTTTGCAAAGCCGGGGCGTTACCAACCAACGGAAAACATGGTTTCCAGGTCATGGCGTGAGTGAACCTGCATGGCGTTCAGCGTCTCGGTATCGCTGATGCCTTCCACGGCATTCAACCGCTCGGTCACCAGCTCGGCCAGGCTTTCGAAATCGCGGGTGCGCGCAATGGCCACCAGATCGTAACGGCCGCAGGTGGAGTACACCTCACTGATGCCTTCCACATCGGCCAGGCGTTCGGCCACGGCCTTGATCTGGCCTTTTTCGGTATTGATCAGGATGACTGCGCTTTGCATGGCGTCCTCGCAAATGAGTGGCGGTAAGATGAATACTGCACGACGCAGCGAGTATAGCAGCCTGCCCGGCGGGGCCAAGCCTTGGCGACCAGCGTGGTCAATTGTCGCGCTTTTCATAAGGTTATTCGCACTAATTTTACGCTTGCGCTAGCATGTACTAGAGATCTCCAGCAGCGTTTCGCTGTCGGAGTTTTATAGAGGTGGCCCACCACCCGATCACCGTAGCACACCGTCAGACCGTGGCGATAAGGAGACACCATGGCTAATCAGAGCCGTCGTAAGTTCATGCGTAACAGCGTGCTGGGGCTTGCTGCCCTGCCGTTTGGTGCGGGTATCCTGTCGAAAACTGCTTTTGCTCAGGAGCTGCCCCGTCTGGACCCGTCCTCACCGACGGCCCAGGCACTGAACTACGTTGAAAATGCCAGCGACGCCAGCGACCACCCGGCTTTCGAAGAGGGTGAACTGTGCTCCAACTGCATGTTTTTCGTGGAAGGCACCGAAGGCTGCCAGCTGTTCCCGGAAAGCAGTGTCGAGCCGGACGGCTGGTGCCAGTCCTGGACCGCACAAGGCTGATGCCCTGGACCCCGCGCTCGCCGCGGGGTCACTGTTTTCAGGGATGGCTTTCCTTGTTTTCTTCTTCTACCGGCCACTGGTAGCGGCGAGTCACCCGCCCTTCGTCCAGCGACACCAGGTGCACCGGAAACCCCCACAGCTGCTGAAGGTGACGAATCACCGGATACACGCTTCTGGCCAGCGGACGACGATGGTCCTGAACGTGATGCAGTGTCAGGGAACGATCCCCCCGAATGTCGGCCTCCACCACTTGAATATTGGGCTCGCGTACCGATAGCGCATACTGGGTCGATAGCGCTTCGCGCACCCGCCGATACCCCCGTTCGTCATGAATCGCCGCCACTTCCAACATTTCCGACTGGTCGTCGTCGACGATCATGAACAGCTTCAGGTCACGCATCACCTTGGGTGATAGAAACTGCTGAATGAACGACTCGTCCTTGAAGTTACGCATGGCGAACTCCAGCGTGGCTCGCCAGGGGCTGCCGGCAATGTCCGGAAACCATTCGCGATCTTCGGCAGTGGGGTCTTCGCAGATACGCTTGATATCCATGAACATCGCAAAGCCCAGCGCGTAGGGGTTCAGGCCGCTGTAGTAAGGGCTATCGAACCCAGGCTGATTGATGACCGCCGCGTGGGACTGCAGAAACTCCAGCATCAGCCCTTCGTCCACCTTGCCCTCGTCATAGAGCCGATTCATCAGGGTGTAGTGCCAGAAGCACGCCCAGCCCTCATTCATTACCTGGGTTTGCCGCTGAGGGTAGAAGTACTGCGCCAGCTTGCGCACGATGCGCACGATCTCCCGCTGCCAGGGGGCCAACAGCGGCGCGTTCTTCTCGATGAAGTAGAGCAGGTTCTCCTGGGGCTCCGAGGGGTAGCGCCCGCCACTGTGCAGCCCTAGCGGGTCATCGTCGCTGTGCAGCGCCCCGGGTAGCGGCACGGCACCCGTCGGCGGCTCGGGAATGGTACGCCAGAGCATGTTGACCTGGGTTTGCAGGTAGGCCTCTCGCTCCTCCTGGCGCCTGGCCTCCTCCTCGGCCGACATGGGCGAAGGCCGCTTGTAACGGTCGACCCCGTAGTTCTGCAGGGCGTGGCAGGCATCCAGCAGTTGCTCCACGGCGTGGGAACCGTGGCGCTCTTCGCACTGGGCGATGTACTTGCGGGCAAATACCAGATAATCGACGATGGACTCGGCATCGGTCCAGGTACGAAACAGGTAGTTGCCCTTGAAGAAGGAGTTATGGCCGTAGCAGGCGTGGGCAATCACCAGCACCTGCATCATCAACGTGTTCTCCTCCATCAGGTAAGCGATACAGGGGTTGGAGTTGATCACCAACTCGTAGGCCAGGCCCATCTGGCCCCGCTTGTAGGCCTGTTCCACGGCCAGAAACTGCTTGCCAAACGACCAGTGGTGATAGCCCACCGGCATCCCCACGCTGGCGTAGGCATCCATCATCTGCTCGGTGGTGATCACTTCTATCTGATTGGGATAGGTATCCAGCCGATACTCGTCAGCCAGCCGCGCCAGCGCTTCGTCAAAGCGCTCCAGAATCCCGAAGTTCCAGTCGGAACCCGTCGCGATGGGGTTGCGGTCGACACTCATGGCCCACTCCTTAACGCGCGCTAGCGCTCCTGGCTCAAGCGGCGCTTGAACAACTCACGGAAGACGGGATAGATATCCCCGGTATTGACGATCTGGCGCATGGCAAAACGCTCGGGAAACTGGGCAGCCACGGTTTCATACTCATGCCACAGCGACTGATGATCATGGGGAGTGATCTCCACGTAGGCGTAATACTGCAGCTGCGGCATCAGCTGCTTGACCAGCAAGTCGCGGCAGATATTGGAGTCATCGTCCCAGTTGTCGCCGTCGGAGGCCTGGGCCACGTATAGATTCCACTGGCCTGCCGGGTAGCGCTTTTCGATGATCCTGTTTACCAGCGTCAGCGCGCTGGAGACGATGGTTCCGCCGGTTTCGCGGGAGTAGAAGAACTCCTCCTCGTTGACCTCCCGAGCGGCAGTATGGTGGCGCACGAACACCAGCTCGACCTTTTCGTAGTGCTTCTCCAGAAACAGGTAGAGCAGCAGGAAAAACCGCTTGGCGATATCCTTGTGGTTCTGGGTCATCGAGCCGGAAACGTCCATCACGCAAAACATCACCGCCTGGCTCGAGGGCTGTGGCTGGGCGGCAAGTTGGTGATAGCGCAGGTCGTAGGTATCGATGAACGGAATCGCCTCGATGCGCTTCTCCAGCCGCTCCACCTCGGCCTTGAGCTCCGCCACCCGGGCCGGGTTGCGCAGCACGGGGTCCTTGCGCTCTTCCGCCGCCAGCGCCTCTTCGGCCTCTTTCAAGGCCCGTTTGATGGGGGCGCGCATGGCAATGCGGCGGGCGTAGGCTTCGCGCATGGAGCGGGTAATGCTGATGCGCGAAGGCACGCCGTCACGGGCCAGCCCGGCCCGCACCATCTTGATCTCTTCCAGCGACTTCAAGGGCTTGCGCTGCAAGTGTGGCAGCTCCAGACCGTCGAAGACGAATTCCAGAAACTCCTCGCGGCTGAGGGTGAAGGCAAACTCGTCGTTGCCCTCCCCCTGGTTGGCCGCCCCGCCTTCTCCCGCGCCGCCACCGCCGCCGCCCTGCCCACCGGGGCGACGAATCTTGTCCCCCTGCAGAAACTCCTTGTTGCCGGGGGAAACGATGGTGCGGGCGCCGCCGCTGCCGTGCTGGAACACCGGCTCGGAGATGTCTCTGGCGGGAATCGAGATTTTCTCGCCGCGCTCCATGTCGGTGATGGAGCGACGGTTCACGGTTTCCTCGACCGAACGCTTGATGTGCTTGCGGTAACGCTCCAGAAAGCGCTGCCGATTGACCGCACTCTTGTGCTTGGCGTTAGGTCTGCGATCAATGAAGTAGGTCATTCGACCTCCTTGATACCTCAGGCGGGAGCGCTGAACATCCGCGCCCGCCCATCGTGAGGGTCACCCCCGTAACCGGCTGGCTACTGGGACTTGCGAACGCGCAGATACCACTCGGAAAGCAACCGCACCTGCTTTTCGGTATAGCCGCGGTCCACCATGCGCGCCACGAAATCCTCGTGTTTCTTCTGATCGGACCTGGATGCCTTGGCGTTGAACGAGATGACCGGCAAAAGCTCCTCGGTATTGGCAAACATCTTGTGCTCGATGACGCCCTTGAGCTTCTCGTAGGACTGCCAGCTAGGGTTCATGCCGTTGTTCTGCGCCCGCGCCCGCAGCACGAAGTTGACCACTTCATGACGGAAGTCCTTGGGATTGGAGATCCCGGCCGGTTTTTCGATCTTCTCCAGCTCTTCGTTCAGCGACTGGCGGTTCAACAGCTCGCCGGTTTCGGGGTCGCGGTACTCCTGATCCTGAATCCAGAAGTCGGCATAGGTGACATAGCGGTCGAAAATGTTCTGACCATACTCGCTGTAGGACTCCAGGTACGCGGTCTGAATCTCCTTGCCGATGAAATCCACGTAACGCGGGGCCAGAAACTCCTTGATGAAGCCCAGGTAGCGCTCGAATACTTCCGACGGCAGTTGCTCCCGCTCAAGCGCCTGCTCCAGCACGTACAGCAGATGAACCGGGTTGGCTGCCACTTCCTGGCTGTCGAAGTTGAATACCCGCGAGAGGATCTTGAAGGCAAAGCGGGTCGACAGCCCCTGCATGCCTTCATCGACGCCTGCCGCGTCGCGATACTCCTGAATGGACTTGGCGCGGGGGTCGGTATCCTTGAGGTTGTCGCCGTCATAGACACGCATCTTGGAGTAGATACTGGAGTTTTCGGGCACTTTCAGCCGGGACAGCACGGAGAACTGGGCCAGCATGCGCAGCGTGTCCGGGGCACAAGGCGCGGCGTTCAGGGACGAGTCTTCCAGCAGTTTCTGGTAGATCTTGATCTCTTCGGAGACGCGCAGGCAGTAAGGCACCTTGACGATGTATACACGGTCGAGGAACGCCTCGTTATTGCGGTTGTTGCGGAAGGCCTGCCATTCGGATTCGTTGGAGTGGGCCAGAATGACGCCATCGAAGGGGATCGCGCCCATGCCTTCGGTGGGGTTGTAGTTCCCCTCTTGGGTGGCGGTCAGCAGCGGATGCAGCACCTTGATGGGTGCCTTGAACATCTCCACGAACTCCATCAGGCCCTGGTTGGCGCGGCACAGCCCGCCCGAGAAGCTATACGCGTCCGGGTCGTCCTGAGAGTAGAGCTCCAGCTGGCGGATATCCACCTTGCCCACCAGCGAGGAGATATCCTGGTTGTTCTCGTCACCGGGTTCGGTCTTGGAGATGGCGATCTGGTTCAAGCGCGAGGGATAGAGCCGCACCACGCGGAATTGGGAGATATCCCCACCGTACTCCTTCAAACGCTTGGCGGCCCAGGGTGACATGACGCTGCGCAAGTAGCGGCTGGCAATACCGTACTCCTGCTCCAGCAGCTTGCCGTCCTCTTCCGGTGAAAACAGCCCCAGCGGGGATTCGTACACCGGCGAGCCCTTGATAGCGTAAAACGGGATACGCTCCATGAGAAGCTTCAAACGCTCGGCCAGCGACGATTTACCGCCGCCCACCGGCCCCAGCAGGTAGAGAATCTGCTTGCGCTCTTCCAGGCCCTGGGCGGCGTGACGGAAGTAGGCCACGATCTGCTCGATGGCCTCTTCCATGCCGTGAAATTCGGCAAACGCAGGGTAACGGCGAATCACCTTGTTGGAAAAGATACGTGACAGACGCGGGTCTTTCGCCGTGTCGATCACCTCAGGCTCGCCTATGGCTTCCAGCATGCGCTCGGCGGCGCTGGCATACACCTTGGGATCACGGCGGCACAGCGCCAGATACTCCTCCAGGCTCATGTCCTCTTGCTGAACGCGGGCAAAACGGTCTTGAACGTGATCAAAGATGCTCATGGAACTCTCCTGTGGCCCATCCCCGGCAGCCATCGCCTGACCCAAACCCCCAGGCCGCCTGCCGTGCGAAGTGTCGCTCTATCAGCGTAGTCAGCATTAGCAAAATGTGATGACGAAACCTTCAACGCAGCGCAACGATCCGCGTCTTATATGGCTATGAGCAAAGGCGAGGCAAAATAGTTGCGTTGAAAACACCGGGCTGACAAGAATCCTCTCCAACAACGCAACGCGCCGCCTGAACAGGCGGCGCGACGACCACAACCGGGCCTTGCTGGCGGCTTACTCCAGCACGGATTTGACGTCGGCCAGCAGCTGGTCCAGCAGCTCGATGGTAGTGTTCCAGGCGCACACGAAGCGAGCGCCGCCCGCACCAATGAAGGTATAAAAGGTCCATCCGCGCGCTTTCAACGCTTCGATGGCTTGCGGAGGCAATTCAACGAAAACGCTGTTGGCTTCGGTGGGGAACATCAGCGAGACGCCTGGCAGCGCCTGCAACCCTTCCGACAGATAGCGGGCCATGGCGTTGGCGTGCTCGGCATTGGTCAACCAGGCGCCGCTTTCCAGCAAGCCCAGCCAGGGCGCCGAAACATAGCGCATCTTGGAGGCGAGCTGGCCCGCCTGCTTGCAGCGGAAGGAGAAATCCTCGGCCAGTTCCCGATTGAAAAACAGGATGGCTTCGCCAAACGCCAGGCCGTTCTTGGTGCCTGAAAAGCACAGCGCATCCACCCCAACCTGCCAGGTCAGCTCGGCCGGTGACGCCTTCAGGCTGGCGCAGGCATTGGCAAAGCGCGCGCCATCCATATGCAGGCGCAGGTCATGCTTGTCGGCCATGGCGCGAATCGCCAACAGCTCTTCACGGGAGTAGACCGTACCCACTTCGGTGGCCTGGGTCAGCGACACGACCTTGGGTTTTGGGTAGTGGATATCGCTACGCTTGGTGACCAGCGCCTCGATCCCTTGAGGGGTCAGCTTGCCATTGGCACCCGGGGAGGTGAGCAGCTTGGCCCCGTTGGAGAAGAACTCCGGGCCGCCACACTCGTCGGTTTCGATGTGGGCCAACTCATGACAAATCACGCTGTGGTAGCTGCGCCCCATCGCGGAAAGCGCCAGTGAATTGGCAGCGGTGCCGTTGAACACGAAGAACACATCGCAATCGTAGTCGAACATCTCACGAAAGCGGTCGGCGGCACGGGCAGTCCAGCGGTCGTTGCCGTAGGCCAGGTCATCGGCCTGATTGGCTTCCAGCAGGTACTGCATCGCTTCCGGGCAAATACCCGAGGTGTTGTCACTGGCTAAAAATCGTGGGGTACACTCCGAGGGCATGACGATTATCCTTTTTCTCTGGCGGTCGTGCAGCGCAGGCTGGGTGCCACCTGCGCCTTAATTCCCTAACAGGGCTTAGTCGTTAGGGTTGACCTTCAGTCTATCGTCATTTGAGCATTAACGTCACGCGCTCAATGCCGCTACAGCGTGGCAGCCAGACGGGTGCCCTGGTCAATCGCCCGCTTGGCATCCAGCTCGGCCGCTTCGTCTGCGCCACCAATCACATGCACACGTTTGCCCGCCTGCTCCAGAGGCGCCAGCAGGTCACGCACCGACTCCTGACCCGCGCACACCACGATGGTGTCCACCGCCAGCACCTGCGCCTCTTCGCCTTGGCGAACATGCAGCCCGGCATCGTCGATTTTCAGGTACTCGCAGCCGGTCAGGGTGCGCACCCCACGCTGTTTGAGCGACGCGCGATGTACCCAGCCCGAGGTCTTGCCCAGATTTTTACCCGGTTTGGAGCTTTTGCGCTGCAACATCACGATGCTGCGTGGCGAGACGGGCGGTGTGGGAGCTTTCAGCCCGCCTGGCTCACTCACCGTGAGGTCCACGCCCCACTCTTCACACCAGGACTGCAGATCCAGGGCCGGGTGGCCATGATGCGCCAGCAGTTCCGACACATCGAAGCCGATACCTCCGGCACCAATCACGGCCACCCGGTGGCCCACGCGCTCGGGCTGCGCGATGGCTTCGGCGTAACTCAACACACTGGGATGGTCGGCGCCGGGCAGGGTCAGCTCGCGGGGCGTCACGCCGGTGGCCAGCACCACGTCGTCGAAGGCAGCCAGCGCCTCCAGCGTGGCCTCGGTATTCAAGCGCACCTCCACGCCGTGCTTCTCAAGCATGACGCGGAAGTAGCGCAGCGTTTCGTTGAACTCTTCCTTGCCCGGAATCTTGCGCGCAAAGTTGAACTGCCCGCCAAGCTCGCTGCGCCGTTCGAACAGCACCACCCGATGACCTCGGCGGGCGGCTTCCACGGCGGTGGCAAGCCCGGCAGGCCCACCGCCGACCACGGCCACTCGCTTGGGAGACTCGGCAGCCACCAAAGGCAGTTCGGTTTCGTGGCATGCACGCGGATTGACCAGGCAAGAGGTCAGCTTGCCCATGAAGGTATGGTCGAGGCACGCCTGATTACAGGCGATACAGGTATTGATCTCTTCGGCCTTGTCGGCCTCGGCCTTCTGCACCCATTCAGGGTCTGCCAGGAAAGGCCGCGCCATGGAGACCATGTCCGCGTGCCCTGACGCCAGCAGACGCTCGGCCACATCGGGCATATTGATGCGGTTGGTGGTGATCAGCGGGATCGACAGCGCGCTGCGAATCCGTTTGGTCACCTCGCTGAAGGCTGCGCGAGGCACGCTGGTGACGATGGTGGGTACCCGCGCTTCGTGCCAGCCAATGCCGGTATTGATCAGGTTGGCGCCCGCCGCTTCGATGGCCTGGCCAAGCTGCACGACCTCTTCCCAAGTGCTGCCCTCCTCCACCAGGTCGATCATCGACAGCCGGAAGATGATCAGGAAGCGGTTGCCCACGGCTTCACGAACGCGTCTGACGATCTCCACCGCAAAGCGTATACGCCCTGCGAAGTCACCGCCCCACTCATCGTCCCGGTGGTTGGTGCGGCGACAAATGAACTGATTGATCAGGTACCCCTCGGAGCCCATCACTTCGACCCCATCGTAGCCCGCCTGCTGGGCCAGCGTGGCACAGCGCACGTAGTCGGCAATTTGCTGCTCGACCTCGTCGCTGGTCAGCGCACGGGGCACGAACGGATTGATGGGTGCCTGCAACGCCGAAGGCGCCACCAGCTCAGGGGAGTAAGCGTAGCGACCGGCGTGCAGAATCTGCATGCACAGATGTCCGCCCGCTTGGTGAACGGCATCTACCACCTGGCGGTGCTCTTCGAGCTGGCTGGCTTCGGTGAGCGCATGTGCCCCCTGGAACACCGCACCCTCGGCATTCGGCGCAATGCCGCCAGTGACGATCAAGCTGACCCCCGCCCGCGCCCGCTCGGCATAGAACGCCGCCAAACGTGCAAAGCCGTTGGGGGCCTCTTCCAGGTTGGTGTGCATGGAGCCCATCAGCACCCGGTTGGGCAGCGTCAGGTGGCCCACGGTCAAGGGGCGAAAAAGGTGCGGATAAGCGTGCATCACGGCGCTCCTTTGGAGTTGTTAGAAAGACAAGCCTCTCATATTCAAACAAGCGTATGACATAGTTCCTTCGGCGTACAGCCTTTTACCCCCGTTGCCCCCTTGCTCATCATGGAAAAGAAGGTCACATTAACCGACTAACGATAAGAGGATGCTTACAAACTACTGCGCTAGGCCATGCGGCGTTGAAATCAGCCTCAAAATGCTCATTTACACTCTGTAAACTCCGCTTTTTCGGCTGATTTCGCCTTGCCTGACCGTCGCTCGTGACATTTGTAAACATCCTCCAAGGGATTGTCTTCAGGGAATGCGCTATGCCATTGATCTACTTCTTGCCCCCACTAGCCACCGTGCTGATCTGGTCGGGGAACATGACCATCAACCAGTTGACGGTCGGCGCGATTGCGCCCAGCAGTATCGCCTTTTTACGCTGGCTGCTGGCGCTGGCGGTCATGACCCCTTTCGTGCTGCCTGCGGTATTGCGTCACCGCGACGAGATTCGCCGCAACTGGCTGAAGCTGGCGCTGCTTGGGCTGCTGGGCATGGGCCTGTGGCAGGGGCTTGCCTACGTGGCAGCCGAAACCACCACCGCCACCAACATGGGCATTCTGGCGGCCATGGTACCCCTGCTGACGGTGCTGCTCAGCGCGCTGATTCTGCGTGAGCCCCCCACGCTGGGCGGCGTGGCGGGCGGCGTACTGGCCTTCATTGGCGTGACGGTACTGCTGGGGCGAGGCAACCCGCTGTCGCTGCTGCAACTCCAGGTGGCCCAGGGCGATGCGCTGATGGTGGTGGCGGCCACCTGCTATGCGCTGTACGGCGTCATGTTGAAACGCTGGGCCATGAACCTTCCGCCTTGGGTAATGCTCTATGCCCAGGTCTGTTTTGCCGTGCTGTTCCTGCTACCACCGTACCTGATGGGTCCCATGACCCCAGTCGATAGTAGCAACGTCTGGCTGATTCTCTACGCGGGCATTCCGGCCTCGGTGATCACGACCTTCCTGTGGATGCGTGCCGTCCGTCAAATCGGGGCCAACCAGTCGAGTATTTTCATCAATCTGATGCCGCTGTTCAGCGCTCTGATTGCCATGGCGTTTTTGGGTGAGCGGGTGGCGGGCTTCCACTTCATTGGCGGACTGCTGATCCTGGCAGGCGTGATCATGGCGCAGACCTTGACCCGCCCCTTGGTCAGCCGCGTGGCGGCCGGTAAAACGAGCAACGCCCAGCAATGATACAATGGGCTAACATCATTCGCTGAATGGGAACCCCTGACCTATGTCCCTGGAAGAACTGCACCTTAATCTGCGTAACCTGAGTAGCGACGATTACGAACAACTGAAGTCGCTGATGGACGCGGTGTATCATGATATTGGTGGCGCCTGGCCCGAGCACACCATCGCCAAGCTGATCCAGGAGTTTCCTGATGGCCAGATTGCCATCGAAGACGACGGCGTGCTGGTGGGCGTGGCCTTGACGGTACAAGTGGATTACGACGAGTTCCCCAACCCACACAAGTACGACGACCTGATCGGCCATCGGGAAATCATTCTCAACAACCCCGACGGCGACGCCATGTACGGGCTGGATGTCCTGATCCACCCCGACTACCGTGGCTACCGCTTGGGCCGCCGTTTGTACGAAGCGCGCAAGGAGCTGTGCCGCTCCCACAACCTGCGCGCCATTCTCGCCGGCGGGCGCATTCCCGAGTATCACCAGCATGCTGGCGAGCTGACCCCGGCCCAGTACATCGACAAGGTCTCCCGCAAGGAGATCTACGACCCGATCCTCTCCTTCCAGTTGGCCAACGACTTTCAGGTCAAGCGCCTACTGCGCAAGTACCTGCCCGAGGACGAGCAGTCGCGCGGCTACGCCACTCTGCTGGAGTGGAACAACATCCTCTTCGAACCCGCCGACAGCGTGCTGGATACCCGCCCGACGCAGGTTCGTGTGGGGGCAGTCCAGTGGCAAATGCGTGAGTTTGCCTCGGTGGAAGCAGCGCTTCAGCAGATCGAGTATTTCGTCGATGCGCTCTCGGATTACCAAAGTGATTTTGCCGTTTTCCCGGAGCTGTTCACCACGCCGCTGATGGGCCTGCAGGATCGCGCCGCCCAGAAAGACCAGACCGCCGCCATCCGCTTTTTGGCGGGCTTCACCGACCGTTTCAAGAGCGAGCTGTCGCGGATGGCGGTGTCCTACAATATCAATATCGTCGGCGGTTCGATGATCGAGGTGGGCGAGGACGACCGCCTCTACAATGTGGCTTACCTGTTCCATCGGGACGGCGAGGTGGAGAAACAGTCCAAGCTGCATATCACCCCGCAGGAACGGCGCGACTGGGTGATCGAAGGCGGCGACGACCTGCAGGTGTTCGAAACCGATGCCGGCCGTGTCGGCATCCTGATCTGCTACGACGTGGAGTTCCCGGAGCTGGGCCGCCTGCTGGCCGACCAGGACATGGACATTCTGTTCGTGCCGTTCTGGGTCGACACCAAAAATGGCTACCTGCGTGTGCGCCACTGCGCTCAGGCGCGGGCCATCGAAAACGAGTGCTACGTGGTCATCTGCGGAAGCGTCGGCAACCTGCCGTCCATCGAGAACCTGGATATCCAGTATGCCCAGTCGGCGGTATTCACCCCCTCCGACTTTGCCTTCCCCCATGACGCGGTGCTGGCCGAAACCACGCCCAACACCGAGATGATCATCTTCTCGGACCTGGACTTGACCCGCCTGACCGTAGTGCGTGCAGAAGGCTCGGTGACCAACCTCAAGGACCGCCGCAAGGATCTCTTCGACCTGCGCTGGCGGGACTGGTCGCTGAAGTCCGGCGCCAAACGGGAAGAGTAAGCCCTACGGGAAGAGTAAGCCTTCGGCTGCCGTGATGGCTGGATAAGAAACGGCTGTGCTAATCCGGCCATACCAGATGGGCAGGCACCCTGCCCTTGGCATCGAACACCACGCCCTCGTCACGCAACTTCTGGTGCTGGCGCGCCGCGCCGCCATGGTCGGCCAGCGTCAGCGATGCCGCAATCACGCGGTGCCAGGGCACCTGGTGCCCCTCGGGCAAGTGTCGCATGGCAGACCCCACCATGCGCGGCGAGGCCCCTTCGGTCATGCTGGCCACGCGCCCATAAGTGGTCACCCGCCCCGCCGGGATCTGATCGACGATGGTATAGATCTGCTCCAACAGCTCGGGACGCGGCATGGCTACCTCGAATGCGTGAACTCCAAGGTGAAGTGGCTTACAGGCCATCCACCAGTTGATCGATGGCCTGGAAGGCTTCTTTCAGTGCGCTATCACGCTGGGCGTCGCCCATGTTGAGGCCTTCCGCGAACACCACGTCCACATCGCTGATGCCCATCAGGCCCAGCATGGTTTTCAGGTGCGGGGTCTGGCTATCGAACTCGGTGCCAGCGTATTGGCCACCGCGGGCCGCCAGGATGATGGCGCGCTTACCTTCCAGCAGCCCCTGCGGGCCAGTTTCAGTATAGCGGAACGTTTCACCAGCGCGCAGCACGCGGTCGAACCACGCTTTCAACTGCGAAGGAATCCCCAGGTTGTACATCGGCACCGCCAGCACCAGCACGTCGTGGGAACGCAGCTCGGCCAGCAGCTCATCGGAGCGGGCCGCCAGTGCTTTTTGGGCGTCGCTGCGCTCGTCGGCGGGGGTTTGCCATGCGCCCAGCTCTTCGATGTCCAGGTGGGGCAGCGCATTGGCCACCACGTCGCGGTGGCTGACCTCCACGCCGCCACGGGCAGCGGCCTGCTGCTGAAAATGGTTCGCCAGCGCATTGGACTGGCCGTTTTCACCCAGAACGGAAGACGTGACTAACAGAGTGCGAGTTGCCATCGTAAGATTCCTTGCCAAAGATTAAAGAGATGGCGCTATTCTAAGGCGCTTTCCAATAAGCAAAAGCGCAACGTTTTCCGCCGTTCATTCGACAAAATCGAATTGTGCTCCATAAAAAAAGCCCCGCTCCGTGGCCATGGCGGCAACACGGGCGGGGCGTTTTCATGACGCGTTCAGGGCTTTTTGGGCCAGGCCTTGGGGTCCACCTTATTGGCCAGCTTGGGGAACTGGCTGGGGTCGAACACCGGCTCCTTGCCCGCCTTCAACTGCGCGTCGTAATCCTTGAACAGAGCAAAGGCAATGGGCGACAGCATCAGAATGGCCACCAGGTTGATGATCGCCATCATGCCCATGGAAAGGTCGGCAAAATTCCAGATGGCTCCCAGGCTGGCCACCGAGCCCACCATGATCATGCCCAGCACGGCCAGACGATACAGCATCACCGCCAGCGGTGCCCGGCGGCCAGCCAGGTATTCGATGTTGGACTCACCGTAGGAGTAGTTGGCAATCACGGACGTAAACGCAAACAGCAGAATCGCTACCGCAATGAACATGCCGCCCCACTCGCCCACATGGCTGGAGAGCGCCATCTGCGTCAGCTGGATGCCGTTGCTCTCCTCGCTGGCCAGCAGTTCCGGGCCCGCCATGATGATGATGGCCGCCGTGGCGGTACAGATCACCAGCGTATCCAGGAAGACCCCCAGCATCTGAATGAACCCTTGGGCCGCCGGATGATCCGGCCGAGTGCTGGCCGTGGCCGCCGCGTTGGGAGCAGAGCCCATGCCCGCCTCATTGGAGAACAGGCCACGCTGAATACCGTTGATGATGGCTTGGGAAATGGCATAGCCCATGGCCCCGCCAGCGGCCTGCTCGATGCCGAAGGCGCTCTGCACGATGGTCAGCAGCGCGGCGGGCAGGTCGCCGATATTCATGGCCACCACGATCAGCGCCAGCACCAGATACAGCAGGGCCATCAGCGGCACAACCAGCTCGGCCACCTTGGCAATCGACTTCAAGCCGCCAAAGATGATCGGCGCCACGACGGCCATCAGCACCAGCCCCATGGCCCAGGTGGGAATGGCAAACGCCTGCTCCATGGCCTGGGCAATGGAGTTGGCCTGCACGCTATTGAAGGCCAGACCGAAGGCAATGATCAGGCAGATCGAAAACAGCACCGCCAGCCAGCGCAGCCCAAGGCCACGCTCGATATAGCGAGCCGGGCCGCCACGGAAGGTATTGTCGCCGTGGTCGGTCTTGTAGGCCTGCGCCAGCGTGGACTCCACGAAACTGGTCGCCATGCCCACCATGGCGGTCATCCACATCCAGAAAATCGCCCCTGGGCCACCGAAATAAATGGCGACCGCCACCCCGGCCAGGTTCCCCGTTCCCACTCGGGCCGCCAGGCTGGTCGAGAGCGCTTGAAAGGAGGAGATCCCGCCATTGGACTGCCGCGAGGTACGCAGCAGTTTGAACATGTGGCCAAAATAGCGAATCTGAATTCCCCGTGTCATCACGGTAAAATAGAGACCTGCTCCAATGAGCAGATAAATCAGTACGCTGCCCCATAACAGCCCGTTGCTGCGATCCACGACCGCCGTCAACAGGGATGAAAGTGTCGCATCCATGGTTAATCGACCTTGATTGAATAAAGTGAAGGCGCATCATTCTTCACGGCTGCACCAAAATGGCAAGAAAAATGGCAAATTAGTCCATACACGGAAAGAAACGCTGCGCCATGCTCAGCAGCCCGTGATGGTCGCCAGGATTCTTCTGGGCCCGCCCTGCTCGCGATGCTCGCCCAGCCAGATGCCTTGCCAAGTGCCCAGCGCCAAACGCCCATCGCGCACGGCCAGGCACAGCTGGCTACCCAGCAGGCTGGACACCACGTGGGCAGGCATATCGTCCGGCCCTTCCAGGGTATGTCGAAAGTAATCCAGCCCTTCGGGCACCAGGCGACGCAGAAAGGCGTTCAGGTCGTGACGTACATCCGGGTCGCTGTTTTCATTCAGGGTCAAGGAGGCCGAGGTATGCAGAAGCTGTAAGTGCACCAGCCCCTGATGGCACTCTTCGAGGCAGGGCAGTGCCCGAGCAATCTCATCAGTGATCAGATGGAAGCCTCTGGGCATGTCGGGCAGGTGAATCTCTTGTTGGTGCCACATAAACACTCCTTTGTCATGGTGGGCCTGCAAACAAGCATGGGTGTCGTCAAACCCAAACGTTTCGTTCAACCATAGCCTATTTCGCCGCGCACCCATAAAACTCACCACAGGTCATCG
The DNA here is from genome assembly GCF_014651795.1 of Vreelandella hamiltonii. Taxonomy (NCBI): domain Bacteria; kingdom Pseudomonadati; phylum Pseudomonadota; class Gammaproteobacteria; order Oceanospirillales; family Halomonadaceae; genus Vreelandella; species Vreelandella hamiltonii. Next base: position 61,614 of record NZ_BMXO01000004.1, read on the forward strand.
CCGCCATGGCGGTGGCGTCGCCTCGCTGTTAAATTGAATGGCGATATTCTCATCGCTTGCAAGGAACCGTTCACATGGAGGTCGTCATGCGCTATTCCCTACTGTCGCCAAGGAAGCTGGCAACGGCATCGGCGCTTTGTGTCTCGAGCGTGCTGCTGGCCGGATGCACGGGCATCCCCGATGGCACCGAGGCCGTCACCGGGTTCGAGCTCGATCAGTACCTCGGGGAGTGGTATGAAATTGCTCGCCTGGACCACTCCTTCGAGCGCGGCCTGGACTGCGTGACCGCCAACTACAGCCTGCGCGACGATGGCGGTGTGCGGGTCATCAACCGGGGCTACAACCTGGCAGAAGGCAGCTGGGACGAAGCCGAAGGCCGGGCCTATTTCATCGATGACGACAGCGTTGGCCGCCTGAAGGTAAGCTTCTTTGGCCCGTTCTACGGTGGCTACAACGTGCTGGCACTGGATGACGACTATCAGTGGGCGCTGGTTTCCGGCCCGAACCGAGACTACCTGTGGATTCTGGCACGTACACCGACGCTGGATAGCGAGCTGGAAGCTCGCCTGCGCCAGCAAGCCGCCGAGCTGGACTTCCCCACCGACGAGCTGATCGATGTGGTGCAAGACGAGCGCTGTCCCGGCCGCTAGGCTCTGCCAGGCTCGCCTGCACAGCACCTACTCAGCGTCAGGCAACGCAGGCACTCGGCCCGCGATTTCCTGCTGGAGAAAATCGATCAGCGCACGGATGCGGGCCGGGGTATGGCGGCGCTGCTCGAACACCGCATAGAAGTCTGCCCGTACGCCCTGCCACTCGGGCAGCAGCAGCTGCAGCTCCCCACTGGCCAGGTGTTCGTTGACATCCCACCAGGAGCGCAGCATGACGCCATGGCCATCCAGCGCCAGTCGCGTCACTACTTCGCCATCGTTGCTGGCCAGGTGGCCACTGACCTTGACCGATTGCTGGCGCCGCGCCGCTGCACGCTGTTCGAATCGCCATAGCGCAAAGTCACTATCGTTCTCGCGGATCAACAGGCAGCGGTGCTGCGCCAGATCCTGCGGCGTACGCAGGGCGGGCATGCTGGCAAGGTAGCTCGGCGACGCGCAGAGCATGCGCCGATTGGGCAGGATACGCCGAGCCACCAGCCGTGAATCCGGCGGTTCGCCAATGCGAATCCCCACATCGAACCCATGGTCGCTGAGATTGAGGGGAAAGTTGGTCAGCTCCAGCCAGCTCTCAACGCCCGGATGCCGAACGCAGAAGCGTGACAGCAGCGGCGCAATGTGGCGTCGCCCAAAGCCAAAAGTGGCATTGACCCGCAAGCGCCCCTGCAGCCCCTGGCTGGCCGCGTCGCGCAGGTCACTCTCCAGGGCGTCCAGCTCATCGAGAATCAGGCTGCCCTGAGCAAGATAGCGCTCGCCTTCGGCGGTCAGCGTCAGGCGGCGGGTGGTGCGCGCCGCCAGCGACACCCCCAGCCGCGCCTCCAGCTGCTTCAGCCGTTTACTCACCGCCGAGAGGGAAATACCCAACTCCCGGGCCGTTGCCGTCAGGCTGCCCGCTCGAGCCAACTGCTGAAAAAACGCCAGATCGTCCAGTGGAGCCATGGGATTCTACACCTGAAAGCAACAATGGCTTGAATAGTAGCCTGATTATCTCATCGCCAACAGCCGCTACACTGCATGAACGGTACGCCTTTCACACGACCATAAAAAAGGAGGCCCCATGGCCCATCAGATTGCAGTCATCGCTGGCGACGGCATCGGCACCGAAGTCATGCCGGAAGGTATTCGCGCACTGGAAGCGGTGGCAGAGCGCTTCGACCTCGCGCTGGAGTTCACCACCTTTGAGTTCGGTAACTGCGACTACTACCTCGAACACGGCAAGATGCTGCCAGATGACTGGTACGAGCAGCTCAAGGGCTTCGATGCGCTGTTTTATGGCGCCGTGGGCTGGCCGGACAAAGTGCCTGACCATATTTCCCTGTGGGGCTCGCTGCTGCAGTTCCGCCGCCAGTTCGATCAATACATCAACCTGCGCCCCTGCAAACTGATGCCGGGCATCAAGAGCCCGCTGGCCGGTCGCGCCCCGGGGGATATCGACTTCTACGTGGTGCGTGAAAACACCGAAGGCGAATACTCCAGCATCGGCGGCAAGATGTTCGAAGGCACCGAGCGGGAGATCGTCATTCAGGAAACCGTGATGAGCCGCACCGGGGTCGACCGAGTCTTGAAATACGCCTTCGACCTGGCCCAGACGCGACCACGCAAGAAGCTCACCTCGGCCACCAAGTCCAACGGCATCTCGATCACCATGCCCTACTGGGACGAGCGGGTCGCCGAGATGGCCAAACAGTACCCGGATATCAACGTCGACAAGTTCCATATCGACATCCTCACGGCCAACTTCGTGCTGCACCCCGACTGGTTCGACGTGGTCGTGGGCAGCAACCTGTTCGGCGACATCCTCTCCGACCTGGGCCCCGCCTGCACCGGCACCATCGGCATCGCGCCTTCCGCCAATATCAACCCGGAAGGCAAGTTCCCCAGTCTGTTCGAGCCGGTTCATGGCAGCGCACCCGACATTGCGGGCAAGGGCATTGCCAACCCCATCGGCCAAATCTGGTCAGGCGCCATGATGCTGGAACATCTGGGACACAAGGAAGCCGCCGACGCCATGGTCGAGGCCATCGAAGCCGTGCTCAGTGAAGGGAACCCGCAGGTGCTCACCCGCGACGTGGGCGGCCAGGGCACCACGGAAAGCCTGGGCAAGGCCATTGCCGAGCGCCTGCGCGGCTAGCGCCAGGCCCCACTGGCCATGTCGTTGATCGATGTGGTTGGTAAAAGTGGTTGGTAAAGGTGGTTGGTAAAGGTGGTTGAAACGGTAGTTGATAAAAATTAGTTGTAAAAGCGCGAACGCCTGCCCTCAACGGGGCAGGCGTTCACACTGTGCGCGCTGAGCGTTAGCTGGTCAGTTTGGCAGCGACTTCAGCCACGTATTTACCCTGGAAACGGGCTATTTTCAGCTCGCGGTCGTCCGGCTGACGCGAACCGTCGCCGCCTGCCAGCGTCGCCGCGCCATAGGGCGTGCCGCCGCTGACCTTCGAGATATCGAACTGCTCTTCGATGCCGTAACCAATCGGCACGATGACCATGCCGTGGTGGGCCAAGGTGGTCCAGGTCGACGTGATGGTCATCTCGTCGCCGCCGCCGGTGCCGGTCGAGGTAAATACGCTGGCGACCTTGCCACGCAGTGCACCCTTCGCCCATAGCCCGCCGGTCTGGTCGAGGAAGGTACGCATCTGCCCCGCCATGTTGCCAAAGCGCGTCGGCGTGCCGAAGATGATGGCATCGTAGTCGGCCAACTCTCCAGGCGTGGCTTCCGGAGTAGTGAAGTCCTGCTTGCCACCGGCATTCTTGAACGCATCTTCCGGCATGGTTTCCGGTACGCGCTTGACGGTGACCTCGACCCCCTCCACGCCTTCGGCGCCTTCTGCCACGGCGGCCGCCAAGGTGTCGATGTGCCCATACATCGAGTAATACAGTACCAATATCTTCGTCATGGCTCACTCCTTTCAGGTGACGACACGCTGCCCCAGACGGGCAGCAAGGACTGGTTACAGCATAGTCCAGCCCCAGCCACTTATTAGCGAAAGTTTTCGACGCTCTGAATCGATTTCATCGATGTGGGCACCTTGCACTTTTGCCACTTCGGCACTAATTTTTTTGTATTCAACTTGTCGGATACAACGCCAAGGAGCCAGGCATGACCATTTTCGAAGCACTGCGTAAAGACCACGATATTCAGCGTGACCTGCTGGCCCAACTGGTAGAGACCCACGGTGACAGCGACGCCCGCGATTCTCTTTACCAACGGGTACGGGCGGAGCTGAAGTACCATGCCAACGCTGAAGAGCGGGCTCTGTATATTCCGATGATGGACCTCGACCTCACCCAGGAAAAGGCGCGCCACAGCGTTGCCGAACACCACGAGATCGATGAGCTGATCGAGCTGCTGGACGACACCGACTACAGTGCCAGCCACTGGCTCACCCACGCCAAGCAGCTGCAGCATCTGGTCACCCACCATCTGGACGAAGAAGAACAGGAGGTGTTTCAACTGGCCGGTCGGGGCTTGCAGGAAGCCCAGAAAACCACGCTGGCCAAGGAGTATCAGGACGAAATGCAGCGCCAACGGTCGGGCTGACCTCCCGGCCTTACCCGCCCGGTATTGCAAAGCGCTTGTGGCTCACGCCATGGGCGCTTTTTTACGGGTTACTTTCATCCTCGCACCGACCATTTTCACGCGCACGACGCCACCCCTTGTGACACGAGCTGAGCGTGGTAAAGGTAGGGCAACACAAGTAGATGCCCATGCACAAGGACACTTTCATGCTAGGCCAATGGCTCGACTGGACCCTTGACGATGAACGCCCGTCGCCACGCATAGGCCGCTTTGCCAGCGGCAGCTACCATCTGCACCGACCGGGCATACTGGAGCTAACGCCCAACATTCTGCGCCCCGATGCCCGGGCCTGTGTCTTTTCTGCCGCCATTCATGGCAACGAGACCGCTCCGGTAGAACTGCTGGGCGAATGGCTGGCCGCTCTGGAAGCCAGCACCCTGCAACTGGGCGCTCCCGTGCTGGTGATTCTGGGCAACATTCCCGCCCTCAAGGCCCAGCAGCGCTACATCACCACCAACCTGAATCGCTTGTTCAAGCGTGAACTGGCCGACCAGGGCGGCGAGCCCGAACGGGCGCGCCAACTGATGGAAGCCGTGGATACGTTCTATGCCCGCCATCACGCCCTGCCTCGGTTGCATTACGACCTGCATACCGCCATCCGCGGCAGCCTGCATACCCGCTTCGCGGTCGAGCCGTTCGCCGAGTCGGCGACCGACCCTGAACAGTGGGTGTGGCTGGCCGCCGCCGACATGCAGGCCGTGCTGCACCAGCATCAGCATAGCTGGACGTTTTCTCACTACAGCAAGCACTACCATGGTGCCCAGGCCTTTACCTTCGAGCTGGGGCAAGTCGCCCCGTTCGGCCACAACGACATGGAAGCCCTGGCTCCCATGCTCACGTTGATCAGTGCGCTGGGCAGCGGCTATACGCCCCCCTCCCAGTCGGCCAGCACCATGGCATTCTACCGGGTGCAGCATGAACTGATGCGTCACTCCGAGGACTTCACGCTCTGTTTCGATGAAGACGTGCCCAACTTCAGCCGCTTCGATACCGGCACCTGCCTGGCCAAGGATGCCACCGCCGGTGACTTCGTGGTGGAAGAGACGCCGCTACACGTGGTGTTTCCCAACGCTCAGGTCGAGATAGGTGCCCGAGCCGCCTTGCTGGTGGCGCCGGAACGAACGGCTCTCTAGCCAACAGAAAGCCCCGTTGATGAAAAAGGCAGTTAGATAACAATAACGTAGAGGGGCCATCAGGAGTGCTCTTCAGGCAACACGACCAATGTCGCCCTGATAAAGTACGCGTCTCCGGCGCACTCCTGATAGAATCGCCCCTTTTTTCGCGCCAGCCGCACAGAAACACGAACACTCATTCGTTGTTGCTGCGGCAACCCTGTACTGGAGCCTAAGTTATGGCCGCTACGCCGACTCCCCTTGAAGTGCGTAACATCAAAAAGCGCTTCGGCGATACAGAAGTCCTCAAAGGCCTCTCTCTTGAAGCCCAGAAAGGTGATGTGATCACCCTGATCGGTGCTTCAGGGTCTGGCAAAAGCACCTTTTTACGCTGCATGAATTTGCTGGAACAGCCCGATGACGGCGACCTGATCGTCCACGGCGAACAGATCCGCTTCAAGACCACCCGCCATGGCCGCGAACCCGCCGACTGGAAACAGGTCGTGCAGATGCGCGCCAAGCTCTCCATGGTTTTCCAGAGCTTCAACCTGTGGGCCCACATGACGCTGCTGGAAAACATCATCGAAGCGCCGATTCATGTGTTGGGTAAACCCAAGAAAGAAGCCATCGAGCACGCCCACGCGCTGCTCGACCGAGTCGGCCTCAGCGCGCGTGCCAACGCCTACCCGGCGCAAATGTCCGGTGGTCAGCAGCAGCGTGGCGCCATCGCCCGGGCGCTGGCCATGAACCCGGAAGTCATGCTGTTCGACGAACCCACCTCGGCGCTGGACCCTGAGCTGGTGGGCGACGTGCTCAAGGTCATGCGCGATTTGGCCAACGAAGGGCGCACCATGGTAGTGGTGACCCATGAGATGAGCTTTGCCCGGGACGTGTCCAGCAAGGTGATCTACCTGCACCAGGGCCTCGTGGAAGAAGCCGGCACGCCCGATGACGTGCTGGGCAACCCGCAATCGCCGCGCCTGAAGCAGTTTCTGGCGCCCAAATACTGATCCGCGAGGCATGCACGATGCTTGATTTGCAAGGCTACGGCCCCCGCCTGCTGGAAGGCGCAGGCGTGACCGTTCAGTTGGCCCTCCTCTCGCTGATCCTGGCGATTGTGCTGGGGCTCTTGACCGCCAGCGCCAAAATGTCCCGCAACTGGCTATTGCGCCGTAGCGCAACGGTCTACACCACGGTGATTCGTGGTGTGCCCGACCTGGTGCTGATGATGCTGCTGTTCTTCGGCGGGCAGATCGGGGTCAATGCGATCAGCGATATGCTCTATGACCGCTACGACATCGATATCTACATCAACTTCAACGCCTTCGCGGCCGGTGTCCTCACCATCGGCTTCATCTTCGGCGCCTATATGGGCGAAACCTTTCGCGGGGCGTTCATGGCCGTCGACAACGGCCAGATCGAGGCAGGCAAGGCCTACGGCATGAGCAACGCACTGGTGTTTCGGCGTATTCGCTTTCCCCAGATGATGCGTCACGCGCTGCCCGGCCTCTCCAACAACTGGATGGTGCTGCTCAAGACCACCGCCCTGGTGTCGGTGATCGGCCTGACGGACATGGTGCGGGTGGCGGCAGAAGCCTCTCGGGCCACCCACGAGCCGTTTGTCTTCCTCATTCCGGTGGCGGCGGCCTATCTGCTGATTGCCAGCGTCTCCGAGTGGGTCTTCGCACGGTTGCAAAAACGTTACGACATCGGCTTCGGGGGGCAGTGACATGCTGGACATCTCTGCATGGTTCAACGATTTACTGGCGGGTAACCTGGTCTTCACCCCCACCACCCTGGGCTACTACTGGGAAGGCCTGGTGACCACCACCCAGCTGGTGTTCCTCTCGCTGGTGGCCGGGCTGATCCTGGCCGTCCCGCTGGCCATCATGCGCAGCTCAAAGCACAAATGGATCAGCCTGCCGGTCTATGTGTATACCTATGTGTTTCGTGGCACCCCGCTGCTCATTCAGCTCTACATCATCTACTACGGGGTGGTGTTCATCGATGGCATTCAGGAAACCTTCCTGTGGCCACTGCTGCGCGAAGCCTTCTACCCGGCACTGATCGCCTTCACCTTGAACACGGCAGCCTACACTACGGAGATTTTCCGGGGTGCCATCAAGGCCACCTCACGGGGTGAAATCGAAGCCGCCAAGGCCTATGGCATGTCCAACAGCCTGATGATGCGCCGTATCATCCTGCCCAGCGCCTTTCGCCGTGCCCTGCCCGCCTACGGTAACGAAGTCATCTTCATGCTGCATGCCAGCGCCATTGCCAGCGTCGTCACCCTGATGGACCTGACCGGGGCCGCACGCTTCGTCTATGCGCGCTTCTATGCCCCCTTCGATGCCTTCCTGTTCGTGGCGGCCATTTATCTGTGCCTCACTTTTGCCATCCTGTATTTTTTCCGTTATCTGGAAAAACGGCTGCTGGCACATTTGCGGCCACAAACCTGAGCATGACGAACAATCCAACGTACGCCAACGTAAAACAAGCGTTGGTTTAATTCAGGTCACCCCCCTTTTCGCCAACCGCAAGCTGGGGTAGCTTAAAGGGGATCACCTCCGGTGAACCTGCTTCCTTTGGAGTCTACAATGAAAAAACTGCTGACCGTTTCTCTGCTGGGCCTGGCCGTGGCTGCTGCGTCTTCTGCCCAAGCTCGTGATTACGACCACGTGCGTATCGGCGTGGACGTACCTTACGAGCCCATGGAATACCGCACCCCCGAGGGCGAGCTGACCGGCTTCGATATCGACCTGGGCAACGCTCTGTGCGAGCGCATCGGCGTGACCTGCGAGTGGATCGAGCAAGAGTGGGACGGCATCATTCCGGGCCTGATGTCACGTAACTACGATGCCATCATGTCGTCGATGACCATCAACGACGAGCGTCGTCAGCAGGTGCTGTTCTCCGACCCCTACATCACCATGCCGTCGGCCTGGTTCGCCCCCGCCAGCCTGGAACTCAGTGACGCCAACGAAGAGACCCTAGCCGGCAAGACCATCGGCGTACAGCGCGGCACCCTGCAAGACAACTACGTGACCGACCAATACGGCCGTATCGCCAGCGTCAGCCGCTACTCCACCGCTGACGACATGGTGCTGGACATGCAGGCACAGCGCCTGGATATCGTCTTCCTCGACTATCCGATCGGCCAGTCCACCCTGCTGAATAACGAAGACACCGAGTACGTGGTCGTAGGCGAGCGCATCAGCGAGCCCAAGGAGTACTTCGGTGACGGCTTCGGCATCGCCTTCCGTCAGCGCGACCAGGCCCTGGCCGAGCGCTTCAACGAAGCACTGGCCGAGCTGCAGGAAGACGGCACCTACGATGAAATCTACGCTCGCTACTTTGGCGAAGAGTAAACATTGACCGTCTCGCCATGCCTTCCTCAGGGAAGGCATGGCAGCACGCCAATACCATGACTCCAGACCGCCGACTCCCCTCTACGCCCATGCGCAACGTCCAGGTACCCGTGGCACCATTGCCCGCTTCTACCTGAGCGAGTGGTTCGACGAACCGTACCGGCGCACTGTTCGCAGACGGCCTGCGCTTTGCCCGTGAAAGCGGGCGCATCGACTTCACCACCAGTACCCCCCGAGCTGCTGGCCGGTGGCGAAGTGCCCACCTCCGAGGCGGTAGCGCGGGCACTGAAAGCGCGGGTCGGATCGACCCGAGCCAGCTCAGCCTCTCCTCGGACGCCAACGCCTCGCTGCCGATGCCTTGAAGCCTCCCCAAAAAGGCCGCCTGATACCCGGCTCGGATGCCGATTTCATCGTGTTGAGCGAAGGACGCTGGGCCATTGACCACGTGTGGGCGCTGGGCAAACCGATTTTCAGCGCCCCCTGAGCGCCCGAGGCCGCCCAGCGAACTTGCTCAGCCAATGCCGGTCTTTAATGGCATAATGCGCTTTTACAAGGAGGTAACATGGCAGAACACTCAGCGGCACACACAACGCCCGCCACGGGCCTACCCGAGACGATGCGCCCCCCTTCCCATTGGACCGCCTGGGGCCAGTGGCTTGCGCTGTTCACCATGACCGTGGATCACCTGACCCGCTACGTACTGCCCGATGCCTGGGACCTGGGCTGGGCGGGCTCTTCGATTGGGCGCATTGCCTTTCCGCTGTTTGCTGCCATGGTGGCCTGGCACGGCCTGTTCAACACCCGCAACCCGCTGCGCTACGCGCGCCGTATCCTGATCATCGGTATCGCGGCACAAGTGCCCTACATGATGATGCCCAGGGCCTCGGATGCGTTTATCCTGAATGTCTGCTTTACGCTGGCCAGCGGCCTGGCACTCGGTGCCTTGGTACGCCAGGGGTGGCAGCACTATCAGGCACAGACGCTGGGCCTGGGTTGGCTGATGCTGGGGGCCGCCGTGTGTGTCACCGCCTGGTATCTGCTGGGCTTCTGGGTGGAGTATGGCCACAACGGCCTGCTGCTGATTCCGCTGTTCATGTTTGCCATGCAGGCCCTCAGCGAGACCCGCGATGCCCTCAAATCAAGGCTATGGGCGGGTCTGGCGGCGTTTCCGCTGCTGTGGATCGCCGGGCAGATGAACGCGTCGGACATGGCCAAATCCTTTACCGTCGGCACCTGCGTTCTGGTGTTGATGCTGGCCGCGGGCGCCGCCCAGCGCGTACCGCCCGTGGCGCTGGCCATGCCCCGCCGCCTGTGGCTGGCCTGGTACCCGGGGCACTTCGCCCTGATTGCCCTATGGCTATTGCTTAGCGGCCAACTGGCAGGTTGAACGCCTTTTCTGCCACCTGCCGATTGACCTCGTCCTGCATCCAGGGCTGGTAGCGGCGCAGCCGATCACGACCTTCCAGCTTGGCCTGATACATGGCAGTGTCTGCCTGCTTGAGCACTTCGGCATGGTCACAGGTCGATGCTTCAAAGCAGGTGTACCCCATACTCGGGGTCACCTCTACCCAGCGGCTCTCCAGCCGATACTCCCCCGACAGCGCCTGCTTCACTCGCTGCATGTACTGCTCGGCCAGGGCGCTCAGCTTGTCCAGATCAGGCTCTGAAAACTGCGCCAGCAGCACGAACTCATCACCACTCAACCGAGCGGCCATGTCACCGTCGCGCAGGCACGACTCCAAGCGCCGTGCCACCTGCACCAACAGGTCGTCGCCCGCGGCATGTCCCAGGGTGTCGTTGATCAGTTTGAAGCGGTCCATGTCCATGAACATCACCAGGCCACCCCGCTGCGGCGTCTCCTCCTCCTGGCACAGCGTTGCCATGCGTTCGATGAACAGACGTCGATTGGGCAGATCCGTCAGCGCATCGTAGTACGCCTGACGATAAATGATCTCCTCACTACGTTTGCGCTCGGTGAAGTCTTCAATGATCGCCACGCCGCCGACCATCCGGTTGCCCATACCATGCACACCGTTGAAGAACGCCCGCAGTGGCGTTCCCTCACTGGCTTTGGGTAGCCGATAGGTACCCTCGTAGTAGCCGGTGCCTTTTTCCAGCGCCGCGGAAACGGCCCGGGCGACGCTTCGGTCGGCTGAACGGTCCAGCATGCGATAGCCCAACAGCCGAGAACGCTCGACATCCAGGATCTCCAGCAGCTTGTTGTTGCAGTCGGTGATCTGCCCCCGGTCGTCAAAGTGCAAAACACCCAGGGGGGAGTGCTGGAAAATCGAGCGATAGCGGTTTTCGCTTTCCCGAAGCTGCGCCTCACGGGCCGCCATGGTAACGCGCAGGGCGATATTGTCATGAATGGTTCGGCTCAAGCGGCGACTGGTGATCAGGATTAACAGCAGAAACAGCACCAGCATCAGCCCGATCAACACGGAAAGCGAGGTTCCCATCAGCATGAACTGGAGCTTCAAAGGCAACAGGATGGGCAATACGAAGCCAGTGGCCACCCACCACACCGACGACAGCGTCGTGACGCCCCCCGCCGCGATACCGGCCAGCACGATCGCCAGCGCCGCAATTTGCCCCGGATATTCAGGGCTGAACAGCAGCACTCCCGTACTGCCCCACACCACCCCGGAAACGATGGCCCCCATGGCAAACCAGCGCAGCCACCGGTGCCGTTGCTGCTGCTGAATCGGCAAGCGCTTGAAACGGTGAGCCAACGCCAAACGCAATCCCGACACCACCACCAAGGCGGTGTACCAACCCAGCAGTACCCAGCCTTCCACCACGGGCCACATCGCCGCCACCAGCAAGCCGCCCGCCAAAACGCTGCTGAGCACCGGTTGCCAAAGGTTGTCATACAACATCCGCACTTTTTCTCCGCGCAGCTGTTGCAAGGTGAGATGGTGATCGCGCTGGTAGCCGCTGCGTAACCCTGACGCAGTTGCCGTCGACGCCGCTGGCTTGCTGGGCGACATAGAACCCCCGTTTTCGTTGGCCTATGGGCCAATCTTATTGATTAATACAAACGTTTTATCACGCCTTATCTTTTAGCATGTTTACGCAGCAAAAGTAGCCTTCGAACATGAAAAAGCCGCCTCGAAGGGCGGCTTTGAAGAGAGCATGACAGCCATCGAACGCACGGCTCAGAGCGTGTCGGCAAAGCTCCACTCGACCGCCGGGGCACCCGGCAGCAGTGCCTGGCAGGCGCGTACTTTTTCCAGCAGCTCGGCATGGCTGGCCGCCACGACGTTCACGTGGGCCAGCTTGCGCCCCGCCCGCTCGGCCTTGTCGTAGCGATGCAGGTGGGTATGGGGAATCGCCAGCAGCGCGGGGTTGTCGCCCTCCTGCCCAATCACGTTGACCATACAGGTGGGGCCAATCGCCTGAGTCGAGCCCAGTGGCAAGCCCTGTACGGCCCGCAGATGGTTTTCGAACTGGCTGGTCACCGCGCCGTCCATGGTCCAGTGGCCGGAGTTATGCACCCGCGGGGCCATCTCATTGGCCAGCAGGCTACCGTCGCGGGTCTGGAACAGCTCCAGCGCCAGCACGCCCACGTAATCCAGCTCATCCAGCAGCGCACGAATGTAGCCATCGGCGGTTTGCTGAACGCTGTCGTCCAGGTCGGGCAGCGGCGCCACCGAATAGCGCAGAATGCCGTCTACGTGCTGGTTCTCTGCCATGGGGTAAAACACCACTTCTCCATCGCGGCCACGCACGGCAATCAGCGACACTTCGCGCACGAAATCGACGAAGGCTTCCACGATCAACCGGGAATGGCCAATCGACTCCCAGGCGGCCTGGGCCTGCTCTGGCGCTCTCAGCACCGCCTGGCCCTTGCCGTCGTACCCTTCGGTGACGGATTTGGCCACTACGGGGCAGCCCAGCTCAGTGGCAGCGGCCTGCAGCTGCTCGGCGCTCTCCACCACCCGGTAGGCAGGCGTCGGGATGCCCAGCCGGTCGAACAGCGCCTTCTCTTCCACGCGGTTCTGGCACACGGCAATGGCACGGCTGCTGGGGTAGACCGGCTTGTGCTGTTCGATCTGCTGCACCAGCGCCACGGGCAGGTGCTCGAATTCGTAGGTCACCACATCGACCTTGTCGAGGAACGCCGCCAGATGCTGATTATCCGGGTCGACCACCACCTCACCGATACCGACGCTGGGGCTGCCGGTGGTGTCCAGAAAGGTAAACGTGTTGCCCAGCGGGTAGCCCGCCAACGCCAGCATACGGCCCAGTTGCCCGGCACCCAGTACGCCAATGTGTTTTACGCGATTGCTATGCACGCTCATGATGGGCTTCCTATTGTGCCGATTCGCTGGCCGCAGGCGCATCCGGGCGGGGGTCCGGGTTATCCAGCACCAGCTGCGTTTGCTCTGCTCGGAAGGCCTCGACGGCCTGACGCACGGCGCTGTCCTGCAAGCCGACGATTTGCGCCGCCAGCAGCCCCGCATTGGTGGCCCCGGCTTTGCCGATGGCCAGCGTGCCCACGGCAATGCCACCCGGCATTTGTGCAATGGAGAGCAGCGAATCCAGCCCCTTCAAGGCCTTGGACTCTACCGGCACACCCAGCACCGGCAGCGCCGTTTGCGAGGCCACCATGCCCGGCAGGTGCGCCGCGCCGCCAGCGCCCGCCACGATGACCTGAAGGCCACGTTCCGCTGCGCTTTTCGCATAGTCGAACAGCAGGTCCGGGGTACGGTGTGCCGAGACCACGCGGGTTTCGTAGGCAACACCCAGCCGTTCCAACATCGCCACCGCGTGCTCCATGACCGGCCAATCCGACTTCGACCCCATGATCACGCCCACCTTGGGTGCGCTGTTCGACATGCAATAACTCCTCGGCCCATGGCCTGTTCTAGCGAAAAACAGTGGAACGAGCCGCGTACAGGCTGCGGCTCATTGAAAAAATGGGAAGGGGCATAGTTTACCAGAGCCAGCGCGTTTGCGGGCTGTCTCATGGTCGTGAAATTTTCATCTAAATAGGCATTGAAAAGCGCGTGAGTTGGCGGCATTGTGTGTTTGTCATTTCAGACCCATGGAGTCACATGAGTACGGCATACTCGACTGCTCACGCAGAAGTGCAGGATCCTCCGCGAAGCAGCCCTGACCTCGATGTCAGGGAACTGGAAAAACGCACGCGCCTCATGCGCATCATCACACGTCTGATCGCCGTATCAGACCTGGGAAGCCGAGAAATTGCCCGCCGGGCAGGCTTGCCAGTACAGAAGATCAGCGACCTGCTCGCCGGAAGGCTGGAGCATCTGGACATCGATGAACTCAATGTCCTGCGTCGCACCCTAGAGCTGGAGGCGCCATAGCCGCAGCCTCGACGTCACTTCCCCATCACACCTCGGCACCACACCTGCACTGCACCATAGGCGTGCGCTGTACATGGGTAATGCCTGATCGCCCCACGCTCGTGGGGCGAATCGTTCATGTCAGGTGCCGCGCTTCACGCCGCAATCACTACCCCACCCAAGGCCACCACGATCACCACCAGCCAGGCTGGCAGCTTCCACACGGTCAGTAGCAAAAAGCCCGTGAGCGCCAGAGCAAACTCATACGGCCCAACCACCGCGCTGGTCCAGACGGGGTCGTAGAGCGCAGCCCCCAGAATCCCCACGACGGCCGCGTTGGCACCGCGCATGAGCGCCTGGGCACTGCCCCATTGGCGAAAACGGTTCCAGAACGGCAGCACGCCCACCAGCAGCAGGAAGCCGGGAATGAAAATCGCCAGCAGCGCCAGCACTGCACCAACCACGCTGGGCAGCCCAGGCAGCAGTGCGCCCAGGTAAGCCGCAAAGGTGAACAGTGGCCCCGGCACGGCCTGTGCGGCGCCATAGCCCGTCAAGAACTCATCCGCCGTGATCCAGCCCGACTGCACCACTTCGGCTTCCAGCAGCGGCAGCACCACATGACCGCCCCCAAACACCAGTGCCCCCGAGCGGTAGAAGGCATCCACCACCGCCAGCCACATGGCGCCGCCCGCCAGCAGCGGCAACAGCACCAGCAGCGCCACGAACAGCCCCAGAGAGATCAAGCCCACCTTGCGCGACACCGCAAAGTGCAGCGAATCCGCCAGCTCGCCCTGAGCGCTTTCGCGGCAGAGCAACAGCCCTGCCATACCCCCCAGCACAATCGCACTCACCTGCCCTAGCGGGCCGCTGACCATGGCCACGGCAAACACCGCCGCCAGGGCAATGCCTGCCCGGGTTTTATCCGGGCAAAGATTGCGCGCCATGCCCCATACGGCGTGGGCCACGATGGCCACCGCGACGATTTTCAAGCCGTGGATGATGCCACTGGCCATCGGCCCATCCAGCACCGCCGCGCCCATGGCGAACAGCGCCAGTACCAGCGCGGAAGGCAGCGTGAAGGCCAGCCAGGCCATGGCCGCCCCCCAAGGGCCAGCCCGCAGCAGGCCCAGGGCAAACCCCACCTGGCTGCTGGCCGGGCCCGGCAAGAACTGGCACAGCGCCACCAAATCCGCATAGGCTTTCTCGCTGAGCCACTGGCGGCGGGCCACGAACTCCGTACGAAAATAGCCCAGGTGCGCCACCGGCCCGCCAAATGAAGTAAGCCCCAGCGCCAAAAAGGCCCAGAACACCTCTCGAATGCGAGCAGGCGATACGGCAGTATCAGAGGAAGGACGGGGTTCCGACATAAGCTCGGCTCCTTGCAACGTTGAACAACAGGCAGCCGATAACCATACACGATTTTATTGACATGCCCATGACGGTTGAGCAACGTTGAGAATCCTTCCAACGCCGCCTACCAGGAGCACCCCATGGCCCATCATTCAGAAGAGTTTCTACGCCTTGCAGAAGCCGCCAAGCTGCGTACCACCCAGGTATCGCCCAGCGATGCCAAACAGCGCATCGCCCAGGGCCACGTGGTGCTGGACGTGCGAGACAAGGAAGAGTTCGAGCAGGGCCATATCGAAAACGCCCTCAACATCAGCCGAGGCACGCTGGAAATGCGCATTCAGGAAGCGATTCCCGATAAAGACACGCCCATTGTGTGCCATTGCGCAGGCGGTAATCGCGGCGCCCTGGCCGCCGACACCCTGCAGCAACTGGGCTATACCCAAGTGGTGAATATCGAAGGCGGATTGAAGGCGTTCAAGGAAGAAGAAGCGCCGTAAGCCGCTCCTTTTGGTAATGATGCTCGCCCTCCCATCGGCAGCTTTAGAAGACTCCGGTGACTTTCGGCTTGAACCAATGACGCACGAAAGGCCGCCGTCATGGGAGCAATTGGTTGTTTAGTGGGAGGGTTGTTTTTGTGGTTCCACATGTACCGTCAGCTCGAAGCCGCAGGCATCTGCATAGCGCTGCAACGTTTTCCAACCGGGGTTACTACTTCCTCGCTCCAGGCGGCTAATGTTACTTTTCTGCGTCTCCAGACGTTTGGCAAGCTCTTCCTGAGTCAGCCCGGCACGCTGGCGCATTGAAATAAGCGTGGAGGCCAATGCAAACTCCGGTGCCAGACGTTCATATTCCGCCTTCACCTCAGGGTTCTGAAGCGCCTGCTCTTTTAGTGCCTTTAAGTTCATCATGACTGCACCTCGCGCTGTCTTGTCCGCGCTAATGTTAACGCCTGACGCGGCGTTTTCTGGCTTTTCTTGACGAATGCGTGCAGGACGACGATGTGTTTCCCATGCACGTAACAGAACAAGGAACGGCCAATCCCCTCTTGTGCCTTTGCTCGAATCTCAAACAGGCCGTCACCCATGGACTCCGTGTGAGGAGGCCCTAAGTGAGCACCATGCTGCTCTACCATCTCCAGCAACCGAAGCATTCTGGCCTGTATTTTGGGTGGCATGCTTAAAACTTCTTGCTTTACGCCTGGGTAAAACTCAACCTGCTACTCCATAGCACAGCTCCGATCAAGTTATCTTTTATGATAACTCAGGATGTGTAAAAGTTCCTACTCCAGAGACACACGACAACCTCCATCTTATGGCACCATAGCGTCACCGCATCCCCGTGACGCCGATTGCCGTGAAGGAACGCCGCCGTATGCCTGCCAATGCCCTGCTCTCTCCCACTTCGCTCACCCCCGGGTTCATGGTGGTGCACGCCAATCGCCTGGAGGATTTGCGGGGGCTGGCGGTGGAGTGGATGCGGCGGCACCCGCTGGGGCCGCTGGAGAACGAAACCATTCTGGTCCAGAGCAACGGCATTGGGCAGTGGCTGAAGCTGGCCCTGGCGGAAGACCCGAAGAACGGCGGCGCGGGCATTGCAGCGGCGCTGGACGTGATGCTGCCCGCGCGGTTTTTATGGCAGGCCTACCGCCGGGTGCTCACCCACGTTTCCCACAATGCCGACGCCGTGCCGGAAACCTCGCCGTTCGATAAATCGCGCCTGGTGTGGCGGCTACTGCGCCTGCTGCCCACCCTGGCCGGGCAGCCGGTGTTCGAACCACTGGCGCAGTTTCTGGAAACCGACCGCGACCAGCGCAAGCATTACCAGCTGGCCGAGCGGCTGGCGGATCTCTTCGACCAGTACCAGGTGTACCGCGCCGACTGGCTGGACGCCTGGGCCAACGGCCACGATGTGCTGATTACCGCCCGAGGCGAACACCGCCCGCTGGAAGAGCACCAGCGCTGGCAGCCTGCGCTGTGGCGCATCCTGCGTGACGATGTGGCCGCCACCCAAGGTGATGCCGGGCTGAACAGCAGCCGCGCCCAGGTACACCAGCGCTTTTTAAAGGCCACCGAACAGCTGGAAGGCCAGGCCTGCCCGCCGCGGCTGCCCCGGCGGCTGATCATTTTCGGTATTTCGTCGCTGCCTCAGCAAACCCTGGAAGCCCTGGCGGCGCTCTCCCGCTGCTGCCAGATCGTGCTGTGCGTGCACAACCCCTGCCAGTTCTACTGGGCGGACATCATCGAACACAAAGACCTGCTGCGCGCCCAGCGCTATCGCCAGCGGCGCAAGACCGGCATGCCCGACACGCTGGACGTACTGGGCACCGGCGATGCCGATGATGCCCTGCACCTGCACGCTCAGCCGCTGCTGGCCGCCTGGGGCAAGCAGGGCCGCGACTATCTACGCCTGCTCGATGAGCACGACGACGCGGGCAACTACCAAACGCTTTTCGAGCAGCAGGCGCTGCGCATCGATATGTTCGAGCCGTTCAGCGGCGAGGAGCGCCACTGCCTGCTCAGCCAGCTGCAAGACGATATCCGCGAGCTGCGCCCGGTGGCAGAAACCCAAGGCCAGTGGCCAGCGCTGGCCGCCACCGATGACTCCATCGTGTTTCATATTGCCCACGGCCCCCAGCGGGAAGTGGAGATTCTCCACGACCAGCTGCTGGCCGCCTTCAGCGCCGACCCCGCCCTGCGTCCGCGCGATATCATCGTCATGGTCCCGGACATCGACCGCTACGCCCCGCACATCGAAGCGGTATTTGGCCAGCTGCCCACGGATGACCCGCGGCATATTCCCTACACGCTCTCGGACCAGGCCAGCCGCCACCGCCTGCCGCTGATGATCGCGCTGGAAAAACTGCTGCGCCTGCCAGAGCTGCGCCTGACGGTCAGCGATGTGCTCGACCTGCTGGAAGTGCCCGCCCTGCGCCAGCGCTTTGGCCTGGAAGAGCGCGACCTGCCGGTGCTGGAGCGCTGGATGGAAGGCGCGGGCATCCGCTGGGGGCTGAACGCCCAGCAGCGCCAGCGGCTAGAGCTGCCCGGCGGGCTGAGCCAGAACACCTGGGCCTTCGGCCTGCGCCGCCTGCTGCTGGGCTACACCGTCGGCGACGGCCACGCCTGGCAAGGCATTGAGCCGTTCGATGATATTGGCGGCTTGGAAGCGGGCCTGGCAGGGCCGTTGGCCACGCTGCTGGAGAAGCTCGACGCCACCTGGGAAACCTTCTGCCAACCCACCGATGCCGCCACCTGGGTGGCGCGGCTGCGGGCACTGCTGGAAACCTTCTTCCTCACCGACGATGCCCAGGAAAGCATCATGCTCACCAGGCTGGAAAACGGCTTGCAGCAGATGCTGGAAAGCAGCCAGGAAGCAGAACTCGACGACCCGCTGCCGCTCTCCATGGTGCGCGAACACTGGCTGGCACAAATCGATGAACACAGCCTTTCCCAGCGCTTTTTGGCCGGAGCGGTCAACTTCGCTACCCTGATGCCCATGCGCGCCATCCCCTTCAAACGGGTGTGCCTGCTGGGCATGAACGACGGTGACTACCCCCGCTCCCAGCCACCGCTGGATTTCGACCTGATGGGCAGCGACTACCGCCCCGGTGACCGTTCCCGCCGGGAAGACGACCGCTACCTGTTCCTCGAAGCGCTACTCTCCGCCCGGGACCAGCTCTACATCAGCTGGATGGGCCGCAGCCAGATCGACAACTCCCCGCTGCCCCCCTCGGTACTGGTGGGCCAACTGCGCGACCACCTGGAGGCTGGCTGGCAAACGCACACCGGCGCGCCGCTGCTGGAAAGTCTCACCACCGAACACCCGCTGCAGCCGTTCAGCCGCGCTTACTTCAACCAACCGGCCAGCCGCCTGTTCACCTACGCCCACGAATGGCGGGAAGTGCACGCCCCCCGCACGCCGCCCACGGTGGAGCGCATGCTACCCGCGCCGGAAAACGCCCCCACCAGCCTCTCGCTGGCGCAGTTGGGCGGCTTTCTGCGCGAGCCGGTGCGCAGCTTCTTCAATACCCGGCTGGGGGTCTATTTCGAGCAAGAGGCAATCGCCGAGCTGGACGCCGAGCCCTTCGCGCTGGATGGCCTGCAAAACTGGCAGCTCCAGGACCAGCTGATTGCCGTCCAGCGCCACGCGGTGGATCACGGCCAGCCGCGTATCGAGGCGCTGCACGACGCGTTGGAGCGCTTTCAAGGCCAAGGGGTACTGGCCATGGGTGCCTTCGGCGAGCGCATGCGCGATGCCCTCGCCGACCCCATGGAAGGGTTGTTCAACGCCTACGAAGAAGCGCTCACGGCGTGGCCGCACGCGCTGCCAGACGCACAGGTGCAGTTCGAGGCCCACGGCCTCACGTTGGAAGAACCCCTGGGCGAGCTGCGCCAGGATGAGGCAGGCCAGCGCTGCCGCCTGCTGCTGCTCAGCAGCAGCCTGATCAGCCAGGGCAGCGGGCGCGGCCAGTACCGCTGGAGCCACCTGCTGCGCCCCTGGGTCGCCCACCTGGCAGGCAACCTCAGCGGCCCGATGACCTCCCTGCTACTTTCCAAAGCCGGTCATGTCACGCTGGAACCCGTAGCCGCCGACACCGCCCGCCAGCACCTGGAAACTCAGCTCGCCGCCTGGCAAGCGGGCCAGCAAACCCCGCTGCCGCTGGCCCCACAGGCCGGTTTTGCCTGGCTGGCCAAGCAAGGCACGCCGGAAATAGCGCAGGAGAAAGGCCGAGACAGCGACGCCTTTGCTGCCGCCGAAGCCGCCTATGAAGGGGGTTACAAGGTCACCGGCGAAGCCGCGCAAAGCGCGTACTTGAGCCACCAGTGGCCCCGATTCGAGCGGCTGTTTTTCGAGCAGGCCAACGGGCACACTTTTGCCACACTGGCCGAATCACTTTACGCGCCGCTTCATAAGGCCGTCAAAGGGTAAACCATCAAGGGGGTTACACCGCGTCGAGCGTTTCCACATCGAACGCCACAATCTGGCGTTTGGCGCTGGAGAACTCGACGCCGATCAAGTGTATGGGCTTGCCAGAGGCGCGGTACTTGTCGGCGTACCCCTTCTGCTTGATTTGCGCCAGCGCCTGACCTTCCGGCAGTTGCTCCACCACTTTGAACTCGAACAGGTAGATACGCCCGCCAAAGTTCACGCTCATATCCACCTTGCCGTGGTGGCTGGCATCTTCCACCGTCACCTCCAGCCCCAGGGCCGCGAAGTGGCTGTAGAACACGCTTGCATAATGGCCTTCATAGCGAGCAATCGGGTTGTTGCGGTACCAGTCATGGGGCAGCCCGGCATAAAGCGCCTTTAGGTGCGCTTCTAAGCCGATAAGGTCATGCTGGCTTAAATGGCGGAACAGCGTCCTGCGTTCACGCGGGGCGTTTTCGACCCCCAGCGATGGCAGCAAGGCGTGGTTGAGGCTGGTTTCCACCTCACGGTTAGGGAAGCCCAGCGTGTACTGGCGGTATCCCAGCAGCGGCTCCTCTACCTGCTGGATGGTCAGGTAGCCGGTTTGAAACAGCAGGCCTTCGGTGCTGATCTGATCCACATCGAACTGGCTGAGCAGTTCATACTCGGTTTCCCAGTGATCCAGTGAGGGCGTAAATACCCCCCGCTGTTTGAGAATATCGACCAGGAACGTCGGCGTGGCAGACTCGAACCAGTACGGCGCAAACTCGCGCTTTTGAAACAGTAGCAGCACATCAAAGGGGTTGTAGACAGACACGACCTCGCGCCCGCCCCAGCGGTAGCCGTTGTACCACTGACGAATGGCCTCACGATCCAAGCCGGGTAGCTCCGGCGCGAACACCGTATCGATGTCTTCGTCGGTGTAACCGCAGATTGTGCTTAAGTGAGCATCCAGGGTGATATCATTGAGGTTGTTCAACCCCGAAAACAAGCTCACCTTACTGAACTTGGAAACCCCGGTGAGCAGCACGAAGTGCAAATGAGGGTCGGCATCTTTCAGCACGCTGTAGAGATTTTTCAGCCCTTCGCGCAGCTCCCGAGCGCGCTCAGGTTCCAGAATGTTATCCAGAATCGGCTTGTCGTATTCGTCGATCAGTACCACCACCCGCTGGCCATATTGCTGGTGGGCGCTGCGAATCAGAGTTGAAAATTCACCGGGTATATCCGTCTTATGGTGTTGGGTAATGCCCAGCCGCTCACGCTGCACCCGGAGCTGATCACGAATACGCTCATCCAGCGCGTCACGGCTCTGCATGACGCCATCGGCAAAGCTGATACGAATGACCGGGTAACGCTGTTGCCAGTCCCACCTGTCGTGAATATATAGCCCTTCAAACAGCGCCTGGCGGCCCTCGAACAGGCAGCGCAGCGTATCCAGCAACAGGCTTTTGCCGAAGCGGCGCGGCCGCGAGAGAAAGTAGTATTTGTTCTGGTTGACCAGGCGCTCGATATGCGGCGTTTTATCCACGTAGTAATAGTCGCCCTCGCGGATATCCGAGAACGTCTGAATCCCGATGGGGAGCTTACGGCGATGGGCATCCTGCACGGCGGCCTCCAGAACACAAAGTGCGATACAAAGAGCAGTTTAGCATGCGGCTGCCCCAGGCAGCCTCAGATCAGCGGGCTTTCATCTCCCTTGCCGCCCAGCGATAAAATGCGCTTCGCCAACGCAATCATCTCAGGGTCGCCGGTGTTCTTGGTGGGCACATCGGACAGTTTCACCACCGGCAGCCAGCCCTGCCCTTCGGGGCGGGCCTCGACCATCTTGATCACCATGTTCATGGGCGCCACGCCGATATCGTTGGTGAAGTTGGTGCCGATCCCGAAGGCCATGCCAATGCGCCCCTGGCAGAAGGCGCGAATGCGCTCCACTTTTTCAGGGGTAAGCGCATCGGAGAAGATGATGGTCTTGCTCAGCGGGTCGATGCCCAGGCGCCGGTAATGGGCAATGGTGGCATCGGCGAACTCGATCGGGTCGCCGCTATCGTGGCGTACCCCGTCAAACAGCTTGGCGAACTTCTTGTCGAAGCTCTCGAAAAACGCCCGCGTGGTAAACGTATCGGTGAGCGCGATGCCCAAATCCCCACGGTACACATCCACCCAGTGCTCCAGCGCCAGGCTGTTGGCCATTTTGAAACCGAAACGCGCCCCGTGGAACATGAACCACTCGTGGGCGTGGGTGCCGATGGGCTTCACCCCGTGGCGCTTGGCCAGCAGCACATTGCTGGTGCCGCTAAAGGCCTCCCCGCCGTAGTGGCGCAGCGCTTCCACCACCCGGTCATGCACCGCAAACGAGAAGCGCCGACGAGTGCCGAACTCGGCAATCTTCAGCCCGTGCTGGCGGTAGAGTTCGATCTTCTCCCGGGTGCGCTGCTCGATGAGCGCTTCATCCTCTTCCGACACCACCACGCCGCGCAGCCGATACCAAAGCTCGCTGATCAGCGCCATCAGCGGCACTTCCCATAAAATGGTGCGGTACCAAGGCCCTTCGATCACCACCGACAGCTCGCCGCCCTGCTGCTCGATGGTCACCTCGCGGGGGTCGTAACGAAAGCCCGCCAGAAAATCGAGATAGGTGGGGTCCAGGTAAGGGCAGGTGGTTTCCAGATAGCGCTTCTCCTCCTCGGTCAAGCACAGCGCCACCATGCGGTCTACCTCCCCGCGTAGCGCCTCACCAAAGCCCTCGGGAAAGGCATGCTCCCCGCGATTGATGAACGCGTAACGGGCGTGAGCATAGGGAAAGCGTTTGATCACGGCATTCTGCATCGTGATCTTGTAGAAATCGTTATCCAGAAGCGAGGTCAGCATGAGATCCCTTCGTGTGAGTGAACCGAAGCCGCTGGTAGCGTAAACTGAGCATCCTAAGAGTGGCTTGGCGGCTAGATTAGCAGGTGGCGAAGCACTCATACAGTCTAGGCCCCAAGCAGGGGCGCGTTATTGTTGGAGCCTGAAGAATGAGCCAGCCCGCCCCGCTGAACCCGCTGACGCTGCCGCTTCACGGCAGCCGTTTGATCGAAGCCAGCGCGGGCACGGGGAAAACCTTCACCATCGCGCTGCTCTACGTGCGCCTAGTGCTGGGCGGGCAGCACGGCGACGACGACACCGCCTTCGTACGCCCGCTCACCCCGCCGGAAATTCTGGTGGTCACGTTCACCAACGCCGCCACCCAGGAACTGCGCGAACGCATTCGCCACCGGCTGGTGGAAGCCGCTGGTGTGTTTCGAGCTGAGGGCACAAGCGAAGGGGCGCCGGGGGCAAGCCGTAGTGGAGGTCATTCAACAGGGATGTTGAATGTAGCGCCCAAGGATGGGTTCACAGCGCCTCCACGTAGGCTTGCCGCCGGGGAAGCCCCGGTGGTTGCACTAGATCCCTTACTCCTAACACTCCGCGACCAATACGACCCAGCCACCTGGCCCGCCTGCGCCCGACGCCTGGAGCTGGCCGCCGAGTGGATGGACGAAGCCGCCGTGTCCACCATCCATAGCTGGTGCTACCGCATGCTGCGGGAGCACGCCTTCGATAGCGGCAGCCTCTTCTCGCTCAACCTGGAAAACGACCAGCAAGAGCTGGAACAAGAGGTAGTCCGCGACTACTGGCGCACCTTCTACTACCCGCTGGACGCCGAGGCCCTGGGCAGCATCACCGGCTACTGGAAATCCCCCGATCAGCTACACCAAGACGTGCGCAAACTGCTCCACGAAAGCGACGCATTGGGCGCCCCACGCCCCGAACCTAAGCAAACCCTAAGCGCCGCCCAAGCTGAGCGCCACGCACGGCTAACCGAGCTAAAAGCCCCCTGGCCCGCATGGCTAGACGACCTAGTGCCCGCACTGGAGGACGCCGCCCAGCGCAAAGCCTTCAAAGGCCAAAGCTTCAATGCCAAAAGCCGCGCCAACTGGCTAAGCGCACTGCGGGAGTGGTGCGACAGCGACGCCACCCGCCCTGCGCTCACCCCCGCCGCCTGGAAACGCCTCACCCCAGAGGGCATGGCGGAAATATGGAAAGAGGGCGCGCCCCCTTGCCCCGCCGTTTGGGAAGCACTGGCCGAACTTCCCGACGCCCTGAACGCCTTGCCCGAGCCGCGCAACGACCTGCTGATTCACGCCGTGCAGTGGTGCAAAGTGCGCCTGGAGCGGGAGCAGGAGCGACGCGCCGAAATGGGTCCCAACGACCTGCTCACCCACCTGGACCGCGCCCTGCAAGGCCCCAATAAAGAGGCCCTGGCCGCGCAGATACTGCGCCAGTTCCCCGTGGCGCTGATCGACGAGTTCCAGGACACCGACCCCATTCAGTACCGTATTTTCAACGCGGTGTATGAGGTCGCCAAGCCCCGCCGAGACGCCGCCATGCTGCTGATCGGCGACCCCAAGCAGGCCATTTACGCCTTTCGCGGCGCGGATATCTTCACCTACTTAAAAGCCCGCGAAGACACCTCAGGCCGCCACGTCACACTGGGCACCAACTACCGCTCTAGCCGCGCCATGGTAGAGGCGGTGAACCACTGCTTCCGCTACGCCGATGAGCACCCGGCCGGGGCGTTCCTGTTCCGCGAAGAAGGCGGCAACAACCCGCTGCCCTTTCTGCCGGTAGAGGCCAAAGGCCGCAGTGAGCAGCTCACTCACCAAGGCCAGCCGCTGCCCGCCATGACGCTCTGGCCGCTGGAAGCCGACGAGCCGCTCTCCAAAACCGCCTACCAAACCGAGATGGCCGAACGCTGCGCCTCCTACATGGCGGAACTGCTCAGCGCAGGCCAACACGGCAAGAGCGGCTTTCAAACCGACGATACGCTCATCCCGCTCAAGCCCTCCGATATGGCAGTACTGGTAAACGGCCTGCAGGAAGCCCGCGCCATTCGCCAAGCGCTGGCTAGCCGAGGGGTGAAGAGCGTGTATCTTTCGGATCACGATAAGGTATTTAGCTCGCCCATGGCCGCCCAGGTAGAGCGCTGGCTGCGCGCCTGCGCCGAACCGCTGGCTAGCTCCCGCCAGGCTGAAGCGCACCTGCGCGCCGCGCTGGCCACCCCAGTGCTGGGGCTCAGCCTTGCCGAGCTGGACCACCTGCAGCAGAACGAGCTGGCCTGGGAAGCGCGAGTCGAGCAGTTCAGCCACTACCACCGCCTGTGGCAGCGCCAGGGCGTGCTGCCGCTGGTGCGCCGCATGATGGTGGATTTCAATATTCCCGCTCGCCTGCTGGCGGAGTTTGAAGAGGGTGAGCGCTTGCTCACCGACCTGCTGCACCTGGGCGAACTGCTGCAACAGGCCAGCGCCGAGTTGGACGGCGAACACGCGCTGATTCGCTTTTTGTTTGACGCCATTGCCGACCCGGAAAGCCACGGCGACAGCCACAAGCTGCGCCTGGAGAGCGACGCGGATTTGGTCAAAGTAGTCACCATCCACAAATCCAAAGGGCTGGAGTACCCACTGGTGTTCCTGCCGTTCATCGCCAACCACCGCCCGGTCAAAGCCGAGGACGTACCGCTGCGCTGGCACGACGGCGAAGGCAACCTACAGCTCAGCTTAGAAGCGGATGACACGATACTCGCCACCGCCGACCGCGAACGGCTGGGGGAAGACCTGCGCAAACTCTACGTCGCGCTTACCCGCGCCCGCCACGCCACCTGGCTGGGGCTGGCCCCGCTGAAAGGCCTGGAGAACAGCGCGCTGGGCTACCTGCTAAAAGGCGGCAATGCCCTTTCACCGGAGGCGCTCAATAACGCACTCGATAAACTGGTGGAAGGCAGCGAGATACAGATTCACCAGCCACCCGCACCCACTGCAGAGCGCGTTGCCACCGTGGAGCAAAACAGTGCGCTGGGCCACGCCCGCACGCCCACGCGCCCCGCCAAAGAGCACTGGTGGATTGCCAGCTACTCCGCGCTGCGGCTTTCCGGCACGCTTACCGCCCCGGAGTTGCCACCGCTGGAACCCACCACCGCCCAGGAAGCCACCGCCTTCGAAGTACTGGATGAACCTCGGGAACTATCTCAAGAACGATCCCAGCTAGAAGCGTTTCACTTACATAAGTTTCCACGTGGCCCCGGCCCCGGCACCTTTCTGCACGGGCTGCTGGAGTGGGCGGGCAAGCAAGGTTTCGATACTGCAGCAAAGGATAGAGAAACCCTCAACGACATGCTGTGGCGGCGGGTGCAGCTACGTGGCTGGCAAGCATGGCAAGAACCGCTGGCGGGCTGGCTAAGCGCCCTGCTCACCACACCGCTACCGCTGGCCGCGCCCACCCCGCAAAGCGTGGCGTTGAATGAACTAGAAAGCTATCAAGTAGAGCTGGAGTTCTGGTTTGCCGCCAAGCGGGTGAATACCCAAGCCATTGATGCGCTGGTAAGCAAGCACTTACTGCCAGGGGTAGAGCGCCCCGCGCTGGATGCCGACACCCTGAACGGCATGCTGAAAGGCTTTATTGATCTAGCCTTCGAGCACCAGGGGCGCTTTTACGTGCTGGACTGGAAATCGAACTACCTAGGCCCCAACGACAGCGCCTATGAACCCGAAGCCCTACGCCACGCGCTGCTGGCCAAACGCTACGACCTGCAGGCCGCCCTCTACCTGCTCGCCATGCACCGGCTGTTAAAAGCGCGCCTGCCGGATTACGACCCGCACCAGCACTTGGGCGGCTCGATGACGGTATTTCTGCGCGGCAGCCGCAGCCCTGGGCGCGGTGTAGTCGGCGAGCCCGCCCCGGTTGAACTCATCGAAGCCCTGGATAGCCTGTTTGCAGGCGAGCCACACGCCACCCAGCAGGAGGCCACGGCATGAGCCGCCAACACGATAGCCACACCTTCGATATGTTCGGCGATGCCGCCAGCGCCCACCCGGCACTCGGCAGCACCCCGGAACTGCTGGCCCTGTGCGAACGCTGGGTAGCGCGAGGCTGGCTGCGGGACTTGGACCGCGCCCTGGTGCGCTTTTTAGCCAGTGAAGCCCCGGACGCCCCCACGCTGCTGCTACTGGCAGCCGCGTTAGCCAGCCACCAGCTAGGCCGCGGCCACGTATGCCTGGATATTAACGCCACGCTCAACGCGCCGGATTTCGCCCTTTCGCTACCGCCCGAAGGGGACGACCTCACCGACCCGCCGCCGCTGCCCAGCGACGTGCTGGCCACGCTCACGCTTAGCGAGTGGCAAGCCGCCCTGCACCACCCGCTGCTGACAAGCGAAGGCCCCGGTAACACACCGCTGGTTGTAGTGACCACTCACTCAGTCAGCGGCACCCCCAGCACGCGGCTCTACCTGCGCCGCTACTGGCAGTACGAACAAAGCCTGCACCAACACATCGCCGCACGCCTGGAAGCCACCAGCACCGGCTCAGAAAGCACGGGCACAGAAGGCCAAAGTGGGAGGCCAAATCATCTGACAACCGAGCCAACCACTAGCCACACAGCAAGCACAGGCTCAGAAAGCAAAGGTGGGAGGCCAATTCATTGGGCGACGGGTGACGCCAGTCACCCTGGGTTACTCCCCCAAGCCCTGAACATACTGTTCAAACAAAGCAACGGCCTAGACTGGCAAAAAACCGCCTGCGCCCTGGCTGCCCGCAGCCGCTTCGGCATCATTACCGGCGGCCCCGGCACCGGCAAAACCACCACCGTGGTACGCCTGCTCGCCCTGCTGCAAACCCTGCAACTGGCCCAGCACCCCAGCCAGCCGTTGCGCATTCGCCTAGCCGCCCCCACCGGCAAAGCCGCCGCCCGCTTGAACGAATCTATTGCTGGGCAGGTGAATGCGTTACCGCTCGCTGAATTGGCAACGCTACTCAGTGAACACTCACCTGCGGCAACAGCCAGCGAGATCGCGATTCCCACGGAAGTTACCACCCTCCACCGCCTGCTCGGCGCACGCCCCGATACCCGCCACTTCCGCCACAGCGCCGCCAACCCGCTGGCGCTGGATGTGCTGGTGATCGACGAAGCCTCGATGGTGGATATCGAAATGATGGCCGCGACCCTCAGCGCCCTGCCCGCCCACGCCCAGTGCATTCTGCTGGGGGATAAAGACCAGCTCGCCTCGGTAGAGGCAGGCTCGGTACTCGGCGACCTATGCCGCCGCGCGGAAGCCTCACACTACACCCCCGCCACCGCCGACTGGCTGGCCCAAGCCACCGGCCAGCCGCTGCCAGCCGAGTTCATCGACCCTGCAGGCCAACCGCTGGACCAGGCCATTACCATGCTGCGGGTTAGCCACCGCTTCAATGAACACAGCGGCATCGGCCAGTTGGCGAAAGCCATTAACCAGCCTGGCCATGCGCAAAGTGATCGGGAAAAACAGCAGGCGGTCACGGCCGTGCTGCGCCACGGCTACCCAGATATTCACCATTTGGTGATGAGTGACGACGCCGCGCTGGATAAGCTGGTAATTCACGGTAGCCCCAGCGGCTTTGCGGGCAACGGTGAAGGCCGCACCGACCACCAAAGCCAGCCCATCGCCCCGCCCACCGGCTACCGCCACTATTTAAACGTGCTGCACGCCCAGCGCCCACGGGGCGAGTCGTTCGAAAAAAACCAAACCGCTTTTAACGCCTGGGCCAGCGAGGTGCTCAGCGCCTATAGCCACTTCCAACTGCTGTGCGCGCTGCGCAAAGGCCCCTGGGGGGTTGAAGGGTTAAACCAACGCATCGCCAGCACATTGCGCCGCGAAAAGCTGCTGTTCGGCAGTGACTACACGCTAGAGAAAGGCTGGTATGAAGGCCGCCCGGTACTGGTCACCCAAAACGACTACGGCCTAAAGCTGATGAACGGCGATATCGGCATTACAATGGCGGTGCCTGATCCGCGCAATCCGCAGCAGAAGTTATTAAGAGTCGCCTTTCCTTCATCAAGTGCCGCCAGCGACACCGACAATCCAATCCGTTGGGTGCTGCCTTCCCGCCTGCACGCGGTGGAAACCGTGTTTGCGATGTCGGTGCACAAGTCCCAAGGCTCGGAGTTCTTGCACACCGCGCTACTGCTACCGCCCACACTAAACCCCATTCTGACCCGCGAGCTGGTGTACACCGGCATCACCCGCGCCCGCGAATGGCTCACGGTGGTGGAAACCAAACGCGGGGTGTTGAATGAGGCCGTGGTGAGGGAGGTTGTTAGGGTTAGTGGGGTTGGAGGTTGATTAAAACTCACCTCAACCTCACAAGCTTCAAATGCTATAAGTTTCAGCATCTTGTTGAAGTTGGGCTAAAAGTCCTAATTTTGGATAACTTAAAGTTGATCTTTCTATGCTAACTCCGCCACTAAACACTATTGATCATCGCAAAGAACATATGGGCGCATTAAAATTTATAGTGCATATCCTTGAGCAGGCACTTTAATTTTCATCGCTCTGAGAGCTTGCTCTTTTACTTATCGCAGACCATCCACCAACAATTCGAACGGCCGCGTTTATAGCTCGTACTGAATCTAAACAAAACCAAGCTAGCATCAAACTTGCCATCACCGAAACGACTCCTATTATCGCTACGTCTCCAGCAACGTCAGAAGACATAGCAGCCGCTGTAAAAAGAAGAGACATGATAAGCATAAGCGCCGATACCATGAAAAAAAACACGGAAAATTTTTCTTGCCACCATAGCTTACAGTAGCTTCGTGACAAAACAGGATGAGACATTGACTCACCAAAACTCATATATCTCCGCCCATATTTGTAGTCAGTGATACTAGATAGCGGGCTTTTATCATTGAGGAAATATGAAATCTCAAAAAATGTCATGCGGATATTAAAAAGCTCTCTGAAGGCCAACTCAACTCTTAGCGGGTGAGAGTTGATTCCTTCGTTACTAAGAACCTCGAAAACACCCTCTAATTTATCTTTACGCGCAGTCCTTCTTAATGAAACAGCTTCTTTCATTAGCTTCCAAAAAACTGGCGCAACTACGATAAAAAGAACAAATGTAAGAACGATACTATCCGCAACACCTGCTGCTCTTAAAGCTTCTAGATACTTATCCAAGAACACCTCCAGAAAAAACAAAACTCTTCACAATGAAAAGTTATTTAAAATTAAAAATAGGTACTACTGTGCTGAACACTTTACGAAGAGGAGCATATTGAGTCGATTAGCATCAACGTAAAATAATAAACTGCTCGCTCAGCTTCTAAAACCGTTCGCGTACTTTAGAAGGTTGCCCGCCTTTGCACCAATCTACCTTGCCTTTTCTAATCCAAAAGTGGCACCCACAGTTGTTACGTTGATGGACTGAAGGCACGACAGTGGGTCTACGCCACCAGTCCAAAGTAACTTTCCAATTTGGCCGCAGGTGAGGGTTGAGCGAAAGGTCAATTCGCTCTCCGCAACCCCCAGGGCATCGAAATGAAGCCCATTTAGATATGCCGCTGTCACAGACCAAAACAAAGTTTTCAGCTGCACGCTGTTCACGCGGGGGTAACTTTGTACGTATCTCCGCGGTGAAGTCAGCCTTAATTAAACCGAGCTTTCTCGCAGTATTTATAATCAATGTCTTCATAAATAGGTCACCATATCTAGACAAGGTTCGACATCTGCACGGCCAAGGGTATTGAGATCATCGCAAGCAGGGCAGCCAGGTATTGAGGCCACGCCAGGAAACCGATCATCACTGGCATGAAAGCGCCTAATACGCGTGGCATGCATACCCGACTGTCCATGAAAGCCAGTAAGCGCAGCGAGGAGTTCACTTATAGCCATGCACCCAGCCTCTGTCGTAAATGCAGCCACCGCTGGAGCGGGGTCTCCCTCACCAAGTACATAGGCCTCCTGTTTTAAGGCTTCATACCCTACCGGATCACGGCGTTTAAGAGCTTCCTCATGCGCACGCCGCGGATCAATATTTCCACCACATAGCAGGCACGGATGGCCGTCGACTAGAGTTGAAACACGAGCAAAGAGATCAAAGCCGCTATCTGGTCGTCGCTGCATGGCAAGGCCGACATCGATAACAGGGATGCCATAGAATCGGCTGAACCTATTCAAGATCAGTCTGCCAGCGTGATCATCTGTGCAAGAGAACACGACATCACAAGCTTTTAAGGCCTCCACGGTGCCAGTATCACCAACAAATGCGTCGACCGTGACAAGTTTCATTCCAATGTCAGTTTCTTGAACCATACGTTGATGAATTTCCGCCTTGGACGTTTTGTCTACGACATCCTTGCGACGGCTGCCGTGAAGCCGATTAAGATTGGAAAGCTCCGCCTTATCTCTTTCGAACAATATCGCCTGCTGGACGCCGTGACGCATCAGCAGCGGAAGCACCACACTACCCGTGCCACCACCTCCAACCACACCTACACGAAGATTTGAAAGAGTGCGATTTGCAGTATCCCCGAATAGAAGCTGCTGCCGATCAAGAAAATCAGGAGGTGCAATGTTGCCTTTAGCTGAGGTTAAGGCAATGCGTGGTCCAGAATGAAGAAAACGTTCGATCGGCTCAACTTGATCACGCGAGCCCCATATCCGCGCAGCCATCACACCATCACTGTTGATTACTATGCTAATCAGGCCCTGTGTACCCTTCAATTTTGCCGTACGGGCAAGCTCAGCCTCATTGCGATCATCCTGCTCCGAAAACTCAGCGATCCCATCTGGATGTGTGTGAACAATTGCCGGAATCCATCCTTCACGCGCGGCTTCCCCAAAGAGGAGCATCAAGCTATCTGTCGTCCAGGTGATGTGAACCGGCGAAGTGTCGACCACCTCTCCCCGGTCAATATGCTGGAAGGAGTGACTGACAAACCGGCGACGCCGGACTCCAGACCATGGATCCTTCTCAATATCGGCGACACCAAATAACAGTGTTGCCGCAGCCTCATGGCCGTTTGAACTTTCAAGTAGCGACCTAATCTGCATTTCGTGTGACGCCTGAAGAACGAGATCAAAGCTAATCATCATGGACGAGCCTCTTCGAGAGCCACACGAACCCGGGCTACCATTGTTTGCAGGCCATCCACCCCAGGACGCCAAGCCGAGCAATGACGCGACCACCGCTGCCAGACTCGGTCAGCAAAATTGTGGTTCACATTCGCTGCACGAGCTTCGCGTCCGCTGGCAGATAGCTTGATCCACGGTGATGTATAAAACATATCGGGCGGAGTGTCCGGATAGCCGGGGGGCAAGATGATCAGGACATCAGTGATATCATGGTCGTATTTGCCTTGCGGTAAGGAGTACGCGGTAAGAATGACCCCGATCATGTCACCACTCTTAACGACTTCGAAGTCAAGGGCTCGGCTTTCAAGAAATACACGATCCCCAGATGGAATTAACTCCTTACCCTCAGTGGTATGATCAATGATCGAGATGAAACGTTCGACACCAGTTTTTCCGAGATCGATGAGATCGTCATCATTGATTTTCTGATCATGGCCGCCCGGAACATCGAGCCAAAGCGCATAGTTAGGCGCAAGAGCAGCAAGTTTTTTGACAACGAAGCCGGAAATGAAACGCTTCGGCCATTCGAGATCCTTGTCATCAACCTTAAATAAAAACTTGCGGTCGGTTTGGGCTACCAGTATTCGTTCAGCGCCACGACCACGCAGATCATAGGATTCATCGAGGCGAATATCCTCGAAATCACCACTGGGGAGGATTGCCGTCGCTGTATATTCGTAAACGGGAGCACCACCTGCTGCTTCGATGAACTGGCGACCCAGAGGCATAGGGTCATCAAAAATATGTTTTTTGAAGTCCAATGTTTCATCCGCGATTAATACCCGAAAATGGGCACCAGGCTTGAGCGGGCGTCCGTCTCGAACGGCGTCAAAGAGATCATCTACATTCTGGTCTTGAGGATTATCAGTCATAAGGTACTTCCTTCTGTAGTTGCGGGGCACTGTGCCCCGCTTTCAGAAGGTTAATCGCAGCATTTCCATAAGACCGGTAAATCAGTTGAGATTTTTTTTGATGAGCGGCCCATCTGGAGGATTGCCACAAACGAAGAAGTGTGGACAACGGGGGCAGGTTCGATTGGGGTTGGGTGGGAAATCGCCAGATAGAATTTTACCGACAGCGTCAACGATCTTGTCTTGGCGATTTTTTATCTTCTTCTGGCTCAGTGAAATAGGAGCGGCTACCTCATCCGTAAGGAAAACAAACTCTACTTCTGCATCCCGACCAGCCGCTAACTGGTATGCTGCAGCATCGAGTGACTCGGTAGCGTTGGAAGTCTTACGACCGGTCCAGATGCGACGGAATACAAGCCGACCGTCGCTCCTTTCGACATAATCATCAGGCTTAACCACTATCTTAGCCGCGCCTATGTCGATTTCGAAGTCGCACAGAGCTAGTGGTTTGTCGCTTTTTCGGAGGGTAATCAAAAAGTCGAACAGCCTGCGTCCAGCGACTTCATAATCTTCTGCATTTGCGTTCTCTGCCGGGCCACGCGCCTGCCAGTACTCATCAAAGTCGGGAATTTCATTCGAAGGGCCGTTTAAGAGAGCATCAATTGCACCTTGAACAGCGGCATGCATTTGCATAAAAGCACTTTCAGTACGACGCCCACCTAATTTAAGGACGTGCGTGAACAAGAAGCGGCGCGGGCATTTGTCGAAGAGCGCGAGTTGTGCAGGCGTTAAGGTAACCGTCTCCTCAAACTGGACGTCTACGCAGCTTGACAAAAGCGGCGGCACTTCGTTTGCAGCCAGAGGCGCTTCGATGCTCACCGTATCACCGAGACGGTCGATAAACGGTGACGACTTCTGGGATTTGGCGCCTCCCCGTGATTGCACGCCTCGCTGTTTCGAAGGCGCGTAGAGAAAGAGGCGGTCTTCTGCACGGGACAAAGCGACGAAGAAGAGACACTCCTGTTCTTCATCATGCCCAGGCTTAAGTGCATCGAGGCCCCGAATACCTTCCCCACCAATTAATCCATTTGGGGGCGACAAGGCCCGAATTTGATTGGCGGATTGAGGCAATGAACCGGCAGACAGTGAGGGCATATGCACCGCCTTGAACTCAAGCCCTTTGCTTTTATGAATCGTCAAAAGGCGGACAGCATCAAGGGATTGAGCGGCCACGGGAAGATCCCTCAAGTCTCTCTCGTCCGACAAAATGACGAGTCGACGAATATGATCCAGCAGGTCACCAACTGGGTAACCACGCCGCTCAATATATGTCGATCTCAGAAAATTTTGCAGTTGCCACAATGCGATCGCAGACAAAGGCTCTTTTTCGGTCAGGCCATGTGCATATCGGGCTGCAAGGCGAGTACGATCAAGGTAAAGCGAAGCGAAAGCCCTCCAAGGCGTTGCCTCGGGCTTAAGCCCATTAAACGCCTTCGCAAGAGCGGCAAACCCGCTTGCACCTTCAGACGAAATTGCGCCACCTGTAGGAAGTAAGACGCGCCAGGCGAGCGGCTCAAGGGGAGAGGCATCAGCCAAGGCCTTTGCAGCGGCCACAACGTCGTGCAATGGCACTGAAAACTCAGGAATTGTCGCAACCTTTATGAGTGCTATCGCACGCGGGTCGACGAGAAGAGAAAGTAGCGAGAGCGCTTCTTTGATTTCTGGCCGGTCGAAAAGAGGGCCCAGAAACAGGACGGGTACGTTTTGCGCTTCAAGACTAGCAGCCACCTCTGCCAGCCGATCATTGGACTTACAGAGGACAGCCTGATTCTTGTAGGTGATTCCGCTGTCCTTACAAGCGGTAATCCGAGCAGCAAGCTCATTTAGTTCGTCGTCTTTCGTACCTACACGCACAAAAATGGGCTTTTGGCCGGATGGGCCCCGGTATGCCTCCGACTGAAATCCAGCTTCGGCAGCTCTCATATTTGCACGTGCGAATCCAGCGTAAGCATCGCAAACCTCTTGGAAAGAACGGTAGTTAACCGTCAACCCCATTGTCTGACCACCAGGAAAGTCGTCGGTCTCAAATCGCGCAATATTGATTGATGAGGCACCACGAAAACGATAAATCGACTGTTTGGCATCCCCCACAACCCACAGGCCTTGCCCGTCAGGCTTCAACGCCTTCAATAACCGGACACTTGCTCGATTGACATCCTGGTATTCGTCGACAAGGACATGGGAGTAACGTGAGCATAGCTGCCCACACACATCTGCATCCGTCTCGATAAGCCTAACGGTACGAGATACCAGGTCACCGAAATCGACCGCACCATGCTTGGCTTTAAGGGACTCATATGCCTCATACACCTGGGCAATTTCCAAACACTTCTCGCCATGAATGCGTTCTTCATCGTTTTGAGCCGAGCCGTATGTCAATTGAGCAAGTATTTTATAATCTTGGTGGTCGACCACTTCGTCTTTGGCACGGGAAATTGCAGCTAGCAGGTCCCTAAGAATATCTGTCGGATCATGTAACTCCTTAAAGTGTTGGAGATTCAGCCGAACAAATTCATTCTCTAACAAGGCGACAGATTCGGCTGTATCGAGCAGCCTCGGTTCAGCCGGCAGTGACGCTCGCTCATGAAAACGCCGAAGAATGTCCAGTCCAAATGAGTGGAAGGTGCCGATAGTCAGTTCCCCTGCCGCCTCTGGCCACGCGGATAGCGCTCTGTCCGCCATTTCACCGGCAGATTTATTAGAAAATGTCAGGACAAGTATGGAAGATGGCTCAACCGCAGAGTCCCTTAGCGCGGCCAGCCGGCCTATGAGCGTCTGAGTTTTCCCAGTGCCGGGTCCCGCTCGCACCAACAAAGGCCCGCCACGGTGGCATGCAGCGCGGTTTTGTGCGGCGTTTAATGGCTTCGGATGATCGCCTTTTGACACTTTCGCTTCTGCGACTGTGGGAAGCCAGATTGCATCAAATATCTGGACCGCGACCATATCGTAAGGAGCCCGAAGCTTTTCCGCTATTGCCTGAGCGGAAAGTCCTTCTTCGAGATACCAGCGGCGAGCAAGCGCTCGTGGAAACAGAAGCTCTCGCGCAAATAGGTCCATTTGCACTTCCTGTCGAGCTTTCCGGCTGTAATCAACAGCTCGTTCGGCACCAGAGGCACCGCCGTCTGATGGGCGGGTAGGATCAATCTCTGAGCTCGTCGTGATGCCCACGTGCCCACCGAGCTCGGCGTGTCCAATCTCATGGGCAACGAAAAATGCATCCAGAAACTCATCGCCTGTACGTTCGTGTCGAATGGTTCCAGCAGGGTCATAAAGCGCTCGACCACCATTGAGCATGGCGTGTCCTGGTGGATACCCTCGAACCTCGATATCCCGCCTAGCAGCTTCCGCCAAGACGAATGTATACGGCTGCGCTGGATCATATCCTGCGCAGACGAGATCATCATGCAGCGCGGCTGCACGTTGTCGAGCAAACTCAGCTACGTCCATCTACTTCGCAGAGCCGATCTAGTGCGCGCTCTTCCTGATCACTCAAACCTAGACTATCAAGAAACTCGTTATACTCAAGCACAGCCCCTTCGTCTGGCTTTCCATCAGCCTTGAAAGCAAAACCTATGCTCGTCCGAGGTTGACTCCGCAAGAAGTCAACCAAAGCGTGAACCGCAACACCCAGTTCTCGGGCTAAACCTGTTACAACTGGCTCAGGTATAGAGCCAAGCCGAACTTTGCGGTCCCGAAAGCCAGCAAAGAAGTCTCTAGGCAAACCAACTTTCCGAGCCAAAGATCGGAGTTTATCGCCAGCCAGTGCTTCCTCAATCCCATTACGGCCAATTGCTGTTGCGGGAGCTAAGTGCCGTGTTTTCAGCTGCACGCTTTGTATATCATTTCGCGCATCCGTCAATGCCAACTCATGGTAAAGGTCTGTCAATTCCAATGCCAAGCTGGGGTATCTGTCGATATAGCTCTTAAGAACCGCATGATTCAGAGGTTCTTCCATTGTAAGCTCATCGAGTATGTCTTCCATGTTAATGTCATTAGTCATCTTGCACCTCAATGCAGAGGCGTTCGCGGATTCTTTGATAAGCACGCTTACGCATTGCCCGAACTGTCTTTGGTGTACGACCAAGTAGCTTTGCAATCGTATGTACTTCTGGATCTTCACTTTGGTCAGAATAGCCTGCTTCTTCCATATCAATTAGTCTTCTTTCATCCTTTGGGAGGGAGTCAATCGCAGCACGCAGCTGAAACCGGTAAGTAAATTCCTCCTCTTGTGTCATACCTCCTGGCTGGTACTGACTCAGGCTCTCCTCTACTTCACTTGTGACTTCACCACTTTCGTCATACTCAATTGGTGTCAGTGGTACGTCTTTGGCAAAACCATGCCGAAAAGCACTGGCACGAAGACTTGCAATTGTTCGGTCAAAGACCACTTCGTAAATATCAAGCTTTTCCTCGTAGTTTGATCTGTCGCAAAGCAGGAGCTTAACTACGCGCTCAAGAACGTACTCCTGAAGATCTGTATACCTGCCACCACGAATTTCCTTCTTCGGGCAAGCATGACGAATCCGCTGTTCTAGAAGTGGGTACAGAACGTTAAATTGAGCGTCAGACTTGTGATGTCGGGTTTGCCGAACCCAATGAACTAGAACTTCCGAAGGTATGTAATCTGGCGAACGTCGATCAAGGATGCGCGCACGTTCTGTGAAAACTTCGAGTGATACGCTCGCAATTTCGACCAGCATGTTTTCTATCGGTTGGCGACGGCAGTATAGCTGACCATCCAGCTTAGCTTTGCGCAAAGGTGGTATTTTGATTGTATCGTTCACTTAATCGACATCCATATTCAAGTGGGAATCGAACAGAGTTCCTAAGCAGATAATTTTATTAACATTTTGATCTGGTTAAAATCATGAATCTCGCTCAACTTGGTTGACTCAAGGCTAAATGCATGTAAGTCTTTGAAATCTAGACGTAGTCAATACTTACAGGTCAATATACGTCAGCTTTGAGTCGCAAAGCGTCATTCGCTTACTTCCTCATAAAACGCCACCCTTCCAGCAATAGCCCTCACACCTTCTATCGGCTCCTCATAACTCCAAGCAATATCCCGCCGCTCACCCAGCGAGAAATACACCGCATGCCCTTTAAACGGGCAATGGGTGATCGTTTCCGAAGTGGTAAGTAAGTCCATCCGCACGTCTTCACGTGGGAAGTAGTGGCGTGGCGGGTAGCCGTGTTCGCGAAGTTCCAATGTATTGGTAGAGTCAGCTAACAGAATGCCACCCACCCGCACTTGCATGCGCTGCTTGCTTGAGTGAAGCGTTATGCGTGCATTCTGCATCGTGTTGTCCCTGCGGCGTTGTTCGCTCTAGTGCTTCGAGACTAGCAGTAAAAATAAGTTAAGCCTACCTTGGGAGCTTAACTTTTAGTCGGTAATGGATGCTTTGGGTTGTAGGTGAGTCATCACTTTTACGCCACCGCTTAATACACCGCAGTGAATGCGGCACAGCACTAAGCTGGTCTGGGTGCCGTTGGCCTTAACGGTTAGCTCCCCTGCTGTATTCTAGCTACCGCTATTACCGCAGGTTTGCCAGCCGCCCGTAGTAGAAACGTGGTTGGCAAGCAGTACCGACAGTTGGTGGCGCTTTGCGATGGCGGAAAGTAGCTCGGCATCTTTTGCATAGCCGCTTGGGGAGATCAGCGCGCTGGCGAGATATACGTCCGCTTGTTGGGCGGCGGCGGTAGCGGCGTGGCTTGGGTGGGTGAAGTCGGCGCATACGGCCAGGGCGATGCGTGTGCCGTTAACGTTTATCAGGTCGCTCTCACAGCCGGGGGCACAGTAAATATCTTCCCCTTCGTGAAGGTGCTGTTTTAGGTAGAAGGTATGTTCGCCGTTGGGAAAGCAGATCACCGCTGCGATGTGGGGTTTGCCGTTAGGGTTGTGCAGTGGGCAGCCTGCTATTACTACCGTGTTATTGGCGACGGCAGCGGCGGTGAGGACGGCAAAGGTGGCATCGTCGCGGGGCATGGCCAGTTGGCTGAGTAGCGCCAGCTCGTAACCGGTGAGCGAGAGTTCGGGAAAGGCCACCACGTTGGCCCCCAGCGCGGCGGCGCGTTCTATGCAAGTTAGGTGCATTTGTAGGTTGTCGTCTACCGCTGCTTTGCTAACCGCCAGTTGGGCGAGTGCAATGGTGATGGGGGCTGGTTTGGTGGTTGTCATTTTTTGCTTCGCTGGCTGGGTGCTGGAAGGGTCGCGGGCTAAAGCCACCTCCCACCGTGCCTTTATCGGTTTTTTGCCATACAAGGTAAATACCGCTTATCGGCCAAAAACAAAAGCAGCTTGGGGATGGTTGACCCGACGATATCACCCCGCAGTCGCGAGGCGATATTAGCAGCCTGGATATTAGCGTACGCTTGGCTAAACGAATGCAGTTTCCTGAAAGCTTCCACGTGCAGTCACACCCGCATGCCATGCCAGAAGCCGCGGATACTCTTCTTTCCAGTTCACCTCTGGCAGCCTGAATGCCAAATAATCCAGCGCGACCGCAATGGCGATTTCGCCCAGGTTAACGTTTGAGGCCTGCTGTTTTTCGCCAAGCTCATTGTTCAGCTGTTTAAGCAGCCGCTGAATGGCTCGCGAACGGCGCTGACCCAGCTCGCTCTCGTCAATCTCGTTGCCATAATGCTTTCTGGCAATCACGGTCGTGAACGCGGCATCCATCAGGTTTTGGCCCAGCCCGGCTAGGTGCAGCACATCCCCCCGGCTGGCTGCTGGCAGCATTGGCGGGTTGGGGCTAACGCTATCCAGGTAAACGGCAATCAGCATTGATTCGCTAAGCGTGGTGCCCTCCTCCGTTACCAGCGCGGGAATACGCCCGGCGGGGTTGGCCTTTAAGAGTTCGGCATCGTCTGCCCAAGGGTCGCACCACTTCAGCGTCACGGTGTCCGCCAGGCCTTTTTCCAGTAATACGATGCGCACAAGGCGAGCATAGGGCGAGGTTGCGTTTAAGTAGAGTTCCATTATTGACTCCTGTAGTGCTTTGTAGGTTGTTGGGCAGAAGGATCCGTGTGGCGCTGCTGTAAGCCACGGCTAAGCAGCACCAGCAAAAAGCCAGCGACGAGGATAAGGCCGCTGATGGCAAACAGTGGCGCGTAGCTGCCCCAAGTGCCATAAAGCGCCGACATGGCATAGCCTGCTACTGCCTGGGCGGCAGCAAAAGCGGCGGTGGCTTGCCCCCAGAGTTTCTTGTGGGCGGCTGGCCCTACCAGCTCAGCAAGGCGGCCAGAGGTGAGGGCCACAATGCCGGGGATCATAGCCCCTACCATAAACGAGGAAACCGACTGGCTGAGCAGTGCAAGCGAGAACACCGGCAGTAAGACGGCGGCGGCCTTTGCCGCAAAGGCGATCATCAAGCCCCCCTGCCAACCCACTCGATGCGCCAGTGCGCCTATCATGAACGGCCCACACAGGGCGCCCAACCCGAAGATACCCCACTGCAATGAAGCTGCTTGATTGCCCAGGGCGTTTTCCCTGGCGAGATAGTCCACCCAGAACACGGTATGCGGCACAAAGCCAATCGCATCCAGGGCGTAAGCGCCCACCACCAACATAACGATTATCTTTACACCCGCACCCCGTATGGGACTATTCCCCCTTGGGCTAGCCGTGATCGGTGAGGCCAAGTGCGCTATTCCCCAGTCGCACAAAAGGCCAGCGGCAATACACAGCAGCCCAAGCGTGCCCCAGGTGACGGAGAGGCTTAACCCTAGGAGTAACGGTACGATGAAAGCCGAAAGCAGTGCACCAAAGCCAATACCGGTAAATACCATGGCGCCGACACGCGTTCGCCTTTCAGGGGGCGTGGCTGCCAGCGCCAGCGAGGGTCCAACGACCATCAAGATGGCCCCGGCAATCCCCGAGACCAACCGCCAGAAGAAGAACCATAGAAAACCACCCGCCCCGGCGCAGAGCACAAAGCTGAGCGCGATACCCGCGAAGCTTGCGGCCATCACCATGCGAGGAGAAAAGCGCTCACTCAGCGAGTGGGCGGCGAGTGCGCCGATAAAATATCCCAGCAGGTTGGCGGCCCCCAGGTAAGCGCCTTGGCTCGCGGTGAACCAACCCTCTTGAATGATCGCAGGCAATAGCGGCGTATAGGCGAAGCGTGCGATGCCAATCGCCGCCAGGGTAGCCATTATGCCTGTCATCAGCGCGGGCAGATCGTGGGTAGTGAGTGTTCGCTTCATCACGCCAATTCCTTTTTGTGCCACCCTTTGGTGGGGTCGTCAGCACGTTGGTACATCGCCAGACTACGCGCGAGGAATTATTTCTAGAAACGATTAGTTTTGATAGCTACTATCTTGTTTATAGATAACCTGACAGGGAGACGGCGCGTGCAACTTAAATCGCTGCGACTGCTCGTGGCCGTGGCCGACACCGGCAGCTTTGGTGCGGCGGCCAAGCAGCTGCACACGGTGCAATCCAATGTGACCACCCACATTAAAAAGCTCGAGGAGGAGTTAGGCGTACAGCTGATTCACCGTGCGGGGCGGGTTCGCCCTACCAGTGCCGGGTTGGCGCTGGTGGAGTACGCCGAGCGCATGCTGTCGGCCCACGATGAAGCGGTGTCGCTGTTCAAAGGCCAGGAGAAGGCGTGTGGGCGGCTGCGCATCGGCGCCATGGAGACCACGACGGCGTTGCGCCTTCCGCCGATACTAGCGGCGTACCACGCAGCGCAGCCTGACGTTGATATCCAGATCAAGACCGGGCCTACGGCTGAGTTGGTCGAGTTGTTGCTTAACGGGCAGGTGGACTGTGTTTTCGTGGCCGGTCGGCTCGAGCATGGCCGCTACCACTCGCTCAAAGCGTTTAGCGAGCAGCTTGTATTAGTCGGCTCTGCGCCGATGACGAAGATGCCCTCTTCACAAGCGCTGCTGACATCTGCCTTCTTGGCGTTTCGCCAGGGATGCAGCTACCGCCAGCGTATCGAGCTGCTGCTGGCCTCCCAGGGTGTCAATGCAGGTCGGATCTTCGAGTTTGGTTCACTGGACGCAATGCTTGGCTGCGTTGCTGCCGGAATGGGTTACACGGTGCTCCCCCGTGGCACGGTTGAAGCCCACCAGCACCGGTTCGGGATTCACACGCTGGCACTGCCCGCGTCCATCGCCAATATAGATACCTATTTTGTCGCCCCCGAACCAGAAACCTGGACACCCGCCCTGGCAAGCTTCGCTGAGACGTTGCGTGATGCGGTGGTGGAGGATGAACTTCAGTTGACTGCGTCGTGAATGGGGTAGCGACAATACGCTATAGCGTTGCTGTCCAAAACACATTCATTCAGGCAAGCCGTATTTCTTGCGAATATCCGCCACACTCGTAATGTTACCCGCTTGGCTATTTGCCATGCCCTTTTCGATGGTCTCCCGGATGTAGATCTCATGCATAAGGTCTTCCCAGGTGGCATTCACAGGAATGTTGCTCAATTAGCTTGTGCGCGTCATCTTTGCTCATCGTGGCTGACATGGTGACTACCTTTTTTAGGTACGT
Organism: Vreelandella hamiltonii; assembly: GCF_014651795.1. Taxonomy (NCBI): domain Bacteria; kingdom Pseudomonadati; phylum Pseudomonadota; class Gammaproteobacteria; order Oceanospirillales; family Halomonadaceae; genus Vreelandella; species Vreelandella hamiltonii. The sequence goes on from NZ_BMXO01000004.1 coordinate 104,284, forward strand.
AGAAAATACTTTTATAGGTTACCTTGGGTTACCGTGAATGTTGCGGTTTATGCCATTTTCTGCAAATACATCGCGTGTCCTTTTAAATATTTTTGATTGCCTCCGCTATCTGCTTGAGCCTGGGCCCAGGAATCCAACTCACGGCTTAAATACTTAATACCTATAACTGCCACTATCCCAACAAATGCTACTGATGCCTACTGGCTCCTGCAGGCCTTCTTCACAAAATGGGCCGTCACCATCATGTCGCCGACGCCGTCGACCTTGCAGTCCAGTTGGTGATTCTTGCTATCCAAGAGCCGCTTGATAACCGCTTTGGTGCCCACCTTGAGTACCAATGAGCTGCCTTTGACCTTGAGGTCTTTGATCATCGTTACCTTGTCGCCTTCCGCTAACAGGGTGCCGTGGGCATCTTTTACCGTCACGGTCTCTTCTGCCTCAGCCTCAGAAGGGTTCCATTCGTGAGCGCATTCGGGGCAGATGAACAGGCTTTGATCCTGATAGACGAATTCGGATTGGCAATGGGGGCAAGGTGGGCACGACATGAATGATGACTTCTGTGGTTTGGTTTAGGCTGCTTATGATACTGAGCCTGTATACCCTTGGCGAATGCCTTCACGCCTGCCCAAGAAAGGAGAACCAGGATGAACAAACGTGACCTGGAAGCAACCTACCGTGATTACATCACCTGCCTCAATAATCAAGACTGGACGAACCTTGACCAGTTCGTGCATGACGATGTCCACCACAACGGCAGGCGCCTAGGGCTTGATGGTTATCGCGCCATGCTGGAAGCCGATTACGAGCAGATACCGGATCTTCACTTTAACATTGAGCTTTTGGCCGTTGATTCACCCCATGTCGCGTGCAGGTTGCGATTCGATGTCACACCCAAAGGTAGCTTCCTTGGCCTTGCGGTGGATGGCAAAAACGTGACGTTTTGCGAAAACGCGTTCTACCTGTTTAGCGATGGCAAGATTAGGGAGGTCTGGTCGGTCATTGATAAAGCCGCGATTGAGGCTCAGCTTGGTTAAACGTTGTGGTTATCTCCATTAACAAACGAATAGAGCAGAATATCGGATCGGTACGCCCAGCCTTGGTGGGCCTCGTTTTGTGACGATATTGGTCTAGAGAAGCGTTATCTGAGCCGTTTGACTGGCTACCTGCGCTCCTTGGATAGTCATTAACTTATCACCTGAACGACACAGCTTTGTCACTTAGGCGGGCTACCGTTGCATTGTAAGTCACAATAAAGTGAGCTTATACATTGCAGAAGGTGATCCAATGGAGCCTATTCAATCCTCTGACTTAATGCTCCGCATCGAGAAAATGGGGGTGACATATCCTGGGAATGTCCTCGCACTCCGCCCCACCACCGTCGATTTCCACAAAGGGGAGTTTACGGTACTACTCGGCCTTTCCGGTGCGGGTAAATCGACGTTACTGCGTTCTCTCAACCACTTGGTGCGGCCCAGCACTGGCAAAGTGATCTCGGCCGAGCTAGGTGCGCTCGAAACCCGGTCTACGGTACGCCGCCATCGGTGCAAAACCGCCATGGTTTTCCAGCACCATCAGCTCATTGAACGCCATACGGCGCTCCAGAATGTGCTGACCGGTCGGCTTGCTTACCACAGCACCTGGCGCAGTTTGTTTCCGCTACCCAGGCAGGAACAGGCGCTTGCTCTGCACTGCCTGGACCGCGTAGGCATGGCCGAGAAAGCGCTTACCCGGGTCGATCAACTCTCCGGCGGGCAGCAACAGCGGGTGGGCATTGCGCGTGCCTTGGCGCAGCAGCCCGCCATGATATTGGCGGACGAGCCAGTGGCCAGCCTTGACCCGGCAACCTCTGAGCGAGTGCTAACGCTACTGCGAGATATATGCCGTGAGGATGGTATTACCGCCATTATTTCACTGCACCAGCTGGAGTATGCCCAGCGGTTTGCTGACCGCATTATCGGGTTAGCGAATGCCCAAATCGTTTTCGATGCGGCCCCCTCACAGTTACAGCAACGCCACCTGAACGAGATCTACCACGGCACGCGCGGAGCTGTGACCGACGCCGCTGAGACCACCGAACCCAACCCTCAAACCACCACTCCCTCCCCGATAAAACTGGAGATTGCCCAATGAAACCGCTATTCAGCTTTTTCTTTGCCATCTGTCTTATGTTTGGAATCGCCATGCCGGCCTTGGCGGCGGACCCTGATCCAAATCCGGATCTATTAAAAGTCGCGCTACTCCCCGATGAAAACGCTTCTGAACTGATCAAACGCAACCAGCCATTGAAAGAGTATCTTGAAAGTACCCTTGGGAAAGAAATTGAGTTAATCGTCACCACGGATTACTCCTCCATGATCGAAGCCATGCGCTTTGGTCGCATCGACCTCGCCTACTTCGGCCCGCTCTCCTATGTGATGGCAAGAAGCAAAAGTGAGATCGAACCCTTTGCCGCCATGATTGTGGATGGCAAGCCCACCTATCGCTCCATCATTATTGCCAATGTCGATTCCGGCGTTGAGTCCTATGCGGATATCGAAGGCATGAAAATGGCCTATGGCGACCGTGCCTCTACGTCAAGCCACCTGATTCCCAAAACCGTGCTGCTTGAATCGGCGGGGCTGGAAGCAGGCGAGGACTATGAAGCCCATTTCGTTGGCTCCCATGATGCCGTGGCGGTGAACGTGGCCAATGGTAATGCGGATGCAGGCGGGCTATCGGAAGTGATCTTTGAGCACGTAATGGACCGCGGCCTGATAGACCGCAACCAGGTTAGGGTGTTGGGTCACAGCGGGGAGTACCCTCAGTACCCTTGGGCGATGCGTTCCAACCTGGACCCTGAACTCAAGCAGCAGATCCAGGATGCCTTCATCAGCATCGATGATGAAGAGATTCTGGACAACCTAAAAGCCGAAGGTTTCGCCGTTATCACGGACGCCGATTACGATGTGATTCGGGAAATGGGTAGTCTGCTCAACCTCGACTTCGGCAAGATGTAAGGGGGCATGATGAATCCGTCCAAAACAGTGCCGCCACCCCTTTCATCGCTTTCTCCTGACGCCGTGTTGGACGAACACGCCCGCGGCTGGCGGAGCAAGCTCTTCCAAGCGGGCTTGGTGCTGGCAGTGGTTCTTCTGGCGAGTTGGTATGTAGATCTGCTGGATTTTCGCACCCTGGCCAACGGGGTGCCTGCCATCGCTACCCTAATGGGAGAATCCCTACCGCCCGACTTTACCAACGCCATGGATTGGATAGCGCCGCTGGTCGATACCCTTGCCATGAGCATTGCCGGCACGGCGATAGCGGTCACTGCTTCCGTACCCCTGGCGTTCCTGGCCGCTCGCAATACCTCGCCCCACCCCGTGGTATTCCACGTAACCCGCACGCTGCTGAACGCTCTTCGCTCGGTGCCCGAGCTGATTATGGGCATTATTTTCGTTGCTGCCGTGGGGTTTGGCGCCTTACCGGGCGTGCTCGCGCTCGGCCTTCATTCTATCGGCATGGTGGGTAAATTCTTTGCCGAAGCGATCGAGCATGTCGACCCAGCCCCGGTAGAGGCCGCCAATGCCGCTGGCGCGACGCGATTACAGGTTCATTGGCACGCGGTGCTCCCGCAGGTGCTTCCGCAGTTTGCTGATGTCTCTATCTACCGCTGGGAATACAATTTCCGCGCCTCTACGGTGATGGGCATGGTGGGGGCTGGCGGGATCGGCTTCGAGCTAATGGGCTCTTTACGCGTCATGCAGTACCAGGAAGTCAGCGCCATCCTGATTGTCATACTCGTTATGGTGACGATGGTGGATAGCCTTAGCGGCCATCTTCGTAAGAAATTCAAGTAAGGAAATCAAATGAAACCAAGGGTTTTCATTACCCACCGGGTACACAACAGTGTGTTGGAAAGGCTGGAACAACACTGTGAAGTGATCACCAACCAGTCAGCCACTACCTTGACCGCCGCCGAGGTAAAGGCCCGCGCGGCAACCGCAGACGCCATGATGGTGTTTATGCCGGACCAGGTCAGCGAGGAATTTCTAGCGGGCTGTCCCAAGCTGAAAGTTATTGGTGCCGCCCTGAAGGGATACGATAATTTTGATGTGGAGGCCTGTACGCGTCATGGCGTTTGGCTGACCTTCGTGCCGGATCTGCTGACGGTGCCAACGGCTGAGCTAACCATCGGGCTAACCATTAGCCTAATCCGCCATGTCCGAGCGGCCGATGAGTACGTTCGTTCCGGCCAGTTCAAGGGATGGCAGCCCACGTTTTATGGGCTGGGGGTTGCCGGCGCGACCGTGGGTATCGTCGGCATGGGTCCCATCGGCCAGGCAGTGGCAACACGGCTCCAGGGGTGGGGCGCGAGCTTGCTGTATTCTCAGCCAGACGCCTTGCCCGCTGCTGAGGAGGCCGCGCTAGGCGTGGCGCGCAAGTCGCTTGAAGAGCTGCTCGGGCAAGCCGACATTGTCATTTTGGCCCTGCCGCTCAATAAACAAACCCTGCATACCATGAACACTGCGCGCTTGGCCCTGATGCAACCAGGCGCTTTTTTGATCAACCCATGCCGGGGTTCTGTAGTGCAGGAAGCTGCCGTTTTGGAAGCATTGGAGTCAGGGCAGTTAGGCGGCTACGCAGCGGATGTTTTTGAAATGGAAGATTGGGCTCGAGAGGATCGCCCGCAAGAGATTTGCCCCACCTTGCGAGCACATCCCAACACGCTATTTACGGCACACATTGGCTCTGCCGTCCAGGATGTGCGGCTGATGATTGAACAGCGTGCTGCCGACAACATTCTTCAAGCGTTACAAGGAGAATGCCCTCAGGATGCGGCTAATTCGCCCACTATCACTGAGACAACTCCATGCTGAACTTGGTCTGGCTGAAAAGTTTTACCACACTGGTTCAGCACCGACGTTTTCAGGCCGCCGCCCAAGCTCTCGGTATCGCACAACCCACGCTTTCACAGCACATTCAAAAGCTCGAAGAACAGCTAGGTGCCCTGTTGATACGCCGCAGTAAAACGGGTTGCGAGCCCACCAAAGCAGCCCTGGCGCTTATGCCGCTTGCGCTTAGTATGTTGCAACTGGACGAGCGTGCTCGAGAAGTCGTTAGCGGTACGCGTTTACGCGTAGGGGCAAGTTCCAACATCGGTATTTACATGCTCCAGCCCTACGTGAGCACGTTCAAGAACATTCCGGCGGTACCTGAGCTGGATCTTGTGATTGATAACAATCCTAACATTGCTAGACAACTGACTAGCGGCGAGCTGGATATAGCGGTGATGGAGTGGTGGCACCCGAAATCTGGCTTCCAGGCAATGGATTGGCGACAGGAGCCCGTGGTGTTAATTACTTCACCCGATCACCCCTGTGCGGAATGGCATGAAATAGACCGGAAAACCCTCGCAGGAATGAGCCTGCTGGGCGGTGAACCCGGAACAGGTACGGGCCGGTTGCTGGCGAGTTTCTTCGGCGAAAGAGGGCCGTTCCCGAAGGTTTCAATGCAACTGGGCAGTACCGAAGCGGTTAAACAGGCTGTCAAAGCAGGCCTGGGCGTATCACTGGTGCTGGCGGCTTGCGTCGAAGCGGAGATCCGAGCGGGCACTTTGTGTGCTATCCCGGTCAGTGATGCCGGGCTGGCCAAGAACCTGAGCGTCATCTGCCCGGAGACGCTTGCACGGCAACCACCAGTCTCCACTTTCGTTAGTCATATCTGTCAGTGAGAAGGGAGGGACTAGTGATGACTGCGGTGCACGCGGGATGCTAGAAGAATACACTTTTAGAGTGTGTCGCCTTTAAACGGCCCCCGCGTGCCCTTTCCAACCCGCTTTCGAACCAACGCCGCCGTGCGCTTAAGGTGCGTGTTGTTGGCTCACTGTCTTAGATGCTCGCTCAACGCGACGAGATCTTCAGCCACAAAATCCCACGCTTCTTCAGCTTCTAAATCTTTGCTCTGGTGGGGCCCATACTCGGTGCGCCGGGGGATAAACGCCGTTTTCATGCCCACTGCGCGGGCAGCACGCAGGTCAGCATTATGCGCGGCGCACAGCATTACCTCTTCCGGCGGCAGGCGTAGCAAGCGGCAAGCCCCTAAATAAACCTCTGGGTCAGGCTTGTAGTGCTCGAATAACTCGGCGCAAAAAATCATATCCCACGGTAGCTTGGCGTGACGGGCAACATCGACCATTAATGAGACATTACCGTTGGTTAGCGTGGCGATGATGCCGTGCTCTTTCAAGCGCTGTAGGCCTAGCGGTACATCCGGCCAGGGGTCTAATTGGTGCCAAAAGTGATTGACGCGATCAATGGTCGCTTCGTCTAGCGCTATGCCTTGTTGATCGAATAGTTTGACCAAGCTTTCTCGATGCAGCTCATCGAGTACCGTCCAGGGGATTTCCCCTCTGCGCACCCTGTCCATGGAAGGCGCATAAAGCTGCCGCCATTGGTCAGCCAGTTCTTCACTGAGTAGATCGATCCCCAGTTCTTTCTCAAGTCCCCTGAACTGATGAATCAAGCTGGATCGCCAATCAACAATAGTGCCAAATACGTCAAACACGATGGCTTTCATTCGTATCTCCTTGTTGGATGGTTATTGCTGACGGCGTCGTGAGGTGGCAAGAAGCATCCTGGGCTGGTTTAGGCTTTTTTCACAAAGTGGGCGGTCACCATCATGTCGCCGACGCCATCTACCTTACAGTCTAGTTGGTGATCCTTGCTGTCCATTAATCTCTTGATCACGGCTTTGGTGCCCACCTTGAGTACCAGTGAGCTGCCTTTGACCTTGAGGTCTTTGATCATCGTGACCTTGTCGCCTTCCGCTAACAGCGTGCCGTGGGCATCTTTTACCGTGACGGTGTCTTCCGCCTGAACCTCAGCAGGGTTCCATTCGTGGGCGCATTCGGGGCAGATGAATAGGCTTTGATCTTGATAGACGAATTCGGATTGGCAATGGGGGCACGGTGGGCATGACATAAACGATAACTTCTTTGGCTTGGTTTAGACTGCGTATGATACTGAGCCTGCTTACCCTTGGCGAATGCCCGCACGCCAACCAGTCTAGGGCTTGAGGGTTATCGCGCTATGCTTGAAGCCAATTATGAGCAGATACCGGACCTTCACTTCAATATTGAGCTTTTGGCGATTGATTCACCCCATGTCGCGTGCAGGCTGCGATTGAGGCTCAGCTCAGTTAAACGTTGTGGTTATCCCCGTTAACAAACGAATAAAGCAAAATATCAGATCGGTAGGCCCAGCCTTGGCTTGCCCAAAACCGCTGGGCGGCTTCGTTCTCAGGAAGAATCATCAGGTGTGATTTCAAAATACCTTCGTTCTTCAATGCTTCCAGGCAGAGGCTAACCAGCTGTGTGGCAATGCCTAATCGGCGGTGGGTATGTGATACCGATAAGTGCTGCACATAGCCGCGCTTGCCATCGTGGCCCGCCATGATGGTACCCACCAGCTCTCCTGCTCTCTCTTGGTTTCTATCTCCCTCTTTGCTCTCTCCTTCACCTTCTAATTCGGCCACAAAACTGAGGCCGGGATTGCGCAGTAGGTACTTCTCGATGCCTTCCCGTGAATCGGCATCGCGTAGCCGCACGCCTTGGCTTTCGCTCCACAGGGCAATGGCGGCTTCGTAGTCGTTGATCGTCATGGTGCGGTAGCGCATCAGGCGGTTCTCATTGGGTGGCGACATCGTCTTGTTCGTTCTGCTCGGCAAGGTGGTTGAAGTGATCCTTCTGCTCGGCCCATTTCAGCAGCGCATCCAGCGCGGGGCAGAGCGCTTGGCCCCACTCGGTTAGGCGGTACTCCACTTTGGGCGGCACTTGCGGGTACACCTTGCGCGCCACGATGCCATCGGCTTCCAGTTGCCGTAGCTGCTGGGCGAGCATTTTTTGCGAGATGCCGGGGATCAGCTTTTCAAAATCGGAGTAGCGTTGCACGTTACCGTCAAAGAGGTGGAAGAGAATAATCAGCTTCCAGCGCCCTTCCAGCATTTTTAATACATCTTCCACTCCGCTGGCCGCGCTAGTGGGCGTGTAAATCCTTCTCATGGGTAAGCCACTTACCTTTTTGTGCGTTCTTGATAATCGGTAAGCCTAAGCAGAAGATCCTCGTACAGCAACCACGATGAGGAAGGCCTACCATGAGCGTGTCACTCTCTACTCCCATTGCCACCTATATCGCCATTAGCAACGGCGCGGATGATGCCCCGCTGGCGGAGTGCTTTACCGCCGATGCCCGCGTGCTGGATGAAGGGCAAACCCACCAGGGCATTGCCGCCATTCGTGCCTGGTTACGCGACACCCGCCGCCAGTTTGAGTACCACGTGGCGCCCACCGATGTCTCTCGTGATGGCGACAAGATGGTGATTACCACCACCGTGACCGGCAATTTTCCCGGTAGCCCGGTGCAGCTGTTTCACCATATCGAATTGGTCGATGAGCGCATCCACAGCCTGGAGATTACCCCATGAACCTGCAGCTTAGTGGCCGTCGCGTATTGATTACAGGCGGTGGTAAAGGCGCGGGCGCGGCTGTGGTGGCGCTGTTTCGTGAAGAGGGCGCGCAGGTGCTCACCACCGCCCGAAACCGCCCCGCTGCCCTACCTGAAGAACTGTTCGTCGCCGCCGATCTCACCACGGCCGAAGGCTGCGCGACAGTGGCAGAAGCCGTGAAGGCGCGCATGGGCGGTGTGGATATCATCGTGCATGTGGTGGGCGGCTCATCCGCCCCGGCGGGCGGCTTTGCGGCCCTGGGTGAAGACGAGTCGCAGCAGGAGCTGAACCTGAACCTGTTCCCCGCCGTGCGGCTAGACCGCGCCCTGCTGCCGGGCATGCTGGCCCAGGGTGAAGGGGTGATCGTTCACGTGACTTCTATTCAGCGGGAGCTGCCTTTGCCGGAATCCACCACCGCCTACGCGGCGGCCAAGGCGGCGCTCTCGACTTACAGCAAGAGTTTGTCGAAGGAGGTGTCGCCGCAAGGCGTTCGAGTGGTGCGCGTCTCGCCGGGTTGGATCGAGACGGAGGCTGCCGTTGCCTTGGCAGAGCGGCTGGCCGAGCAGGCAGGCACCGATTACGAGGGGGGCAAGCAGATCATCATGGGCGCGCTGGGCGGCATTCCGCTGGGCAGGCCCTCTACCCCGGCGGAAGTGGCGAACCTGATTGCGTTCGTGGCCTCGCCGCTGGCGGGCTCGATTACGGGCACGGAGTTCGTGATAGATGGAGGCACGGTACCGGTGGTGTAGCGCTTGAGTCGGCGGGTATCTCAATTGCCGTTGGCGTCGGCGGGCGACGGCCCCTAGACTGAAGCTTCGTTTCTCTTAAGATACCCGGCCTATGCGCGTGTTTTCTAATCCGGTCGGTGCCGGTTCACTCTGGTTCGATAATTTGGTCACGGCGGATGGTGTGCCGGTGGCCTACGACCCCCAGGCGCGGGCGTTCATTCCCATGCCGCCCTTCTGCGCCAACCGCGAGGTGATTGGCTGTAACTGGATTGCCCCGAAGCAGGGCGAGTTCTGTCGCGCCTGCGCGATGACCGCCCTGGCGCCAGACCCTTCCATTTCCGATGCGATACCCCATTGGGCGCACACCGAGGCGGCCAAGCGCTGGGTCATCGATAATCTGGCCGCTGGCACTGGTTTCGCCCGGAAGACCCGGGCGCGCCGCCGGTGTTTCATATGTTGGCAGAAGGCGGTACGCCGGTACCCATGGGACACGTGGGGGGCGTGGTGACGATTAGCGTGGCGGAAGCGGATGCCGTGCTGCGCACCACCCGTAAAGAGGCGCTGGATGAACCCTACCGCACCATGATTGGCCATATGCGCCATGAAATCGCCCATATGCTGTGGTGGCGGCTTAGCCTGCGAGAGGATTTTCTGACGGCCTTCCGCGAGACGTTTGGCGATGAGCGGGAAGACTACCCGGCGGCGCTGCAGCGCCACTACCAAAACGGCCCGCCGGCGGATTGGCAAACGCGCTTTCTTTCCACCTATGCCTCTTCCCACCCCCACGAGGATTGGGCAGAAACCGCCTCGCACCTGCTGCACCTGACGGATATCACCGACAGCTTCGTATCGTCGGGCATGACCTCGCCCGCGCTACCGGACGACCACAACTGGGATGCCTACGCAGAGCCGGACGCCGAGCGGCTGATACATATTGCGGCCTCTTTGGTAGCGGGCGTGAACCACGTGAATCGCTCGATGGGCCTGTCGGATCTCTATCCTTTCGTGCTCTCAGATGTGGCCCTGCGCAAGCTGGCATTCGTTCACGACTGGCTGCGGCGTGGGGCACAAGGGCTGTAAACCACGTGCGCTTCGCTCGATGCGATCTAGTGAAGCCCCAACGCCTCGATCACCGCTGCCACCTGCTGGCGGGCCTCCCCTTGCAGGGTGTTCAGCGGCTGAGGCAGGCAGGGGGCGCTCACGCGGCCAGTGAGTTCGGCCATGGTCGCCACCACCCGCAGGCTGCCACCATAGTCGTGATACAGCGCCCATAGCGGGGCCAAGGCGTCGGAAGAGGCTTGGATTTCTTCGGCGTTGCCCGCTTGGGCGGCGCAGGTGAGCGCCAGCGCGAGTTCTGGGTAGAGCCCGCCGATCACCGAGTACCACGCCTCGCAGCCTGCCAGCAGGCCCGTGGCGGCGGCGGGGTCGCCGCTGATCCCGATGGTCACATCATGAGGAATCAGCGCCCGCAGCCGCGCCACACGAGCGTTGGCCTCGTCTAGATGGTTGGGCACCGGCGGAATTTTGATCGAGCGCACCTGGGGCAGCTCGGCAATGCGCCCGTGCAGTTCGTCGCTGAACGTAAAATGCGTGGTGCCAGGGTTGTCGTACACGCACAGCGGTACGCTGATAGCGCGGCTGATGGTGCTGAACAGGTTGAACACATCGTCATCGGTCAGCTTTTGATAAGAAACAGGCGCTAACAGTAGCCCGCTCGCCCCGGCCTGCTGGGCATGTTCGGCATTGGCCAGCACATCGCGAGTGCGCAGCGCGCCAATGCCCACCACCACGGGCACCCCAGCGGCGTTTTCCACGCCCAGCTTGGCCACCCGAGCCCGCTCTTCCACACTCAAATAGGCGTAGCTTCCAGTGGAGCCCAGCACGCCGATGGAATCCAACTGCGCTTGCGCCAAACGGCTCACTAGCCGGATGAATTCCTGCTCGTGGATGCCCTGCTCGTTCATGGGAGTCAGCGGAAACGCACTCAGACCGGTAAACATGGGGGTGTCCTTTCAGAAATCTTATTGACCGAAACTAAGGCCCAAGCGCAGCGCTTGCAGGCTATCGAGCTGTAACGTGACGTCATCAGAGAACAGCGGGTGGCCTTGTAATTGCACATTGACTGCTGCCTGGGAGCCACGGTAGCTAAGCGTCACGGCAATATTGGCGCTGTCGCTCACCGGGGCCAGCCAATCGTACTCGACGTTATCCACGCTCACCGATGACAGCCCACGGGCTTCTAACTGCTGCTCGACTTCCTTCTCGATCACCACGCCGTAGTAGAAATAGATGCCTGCGTAGCCCAACCCCAGCAGTACCAGCAATGAAAAGAGCTTGCCCATGGTTTTCCTCTGTTTGAGTACACGTGACGTTATCCCGCCGTCAAACGTGGATGATGCCTGTTTTCTAGAAACAACGGCAAGTTGGGCTTGGTGGATTCAGTAAAACACAGAGCGGGCCATGATGGCCCGCTCTGTGTTTTTGATAGCGCTTTCCCACTTCCTTCAGGCTGGCAAACTGGCATGTTCCTGCTGGGCTTCTCGGCAGCCTCTCACACTCTCCGCCAGCTCTTTGACGAGCCCATGCACCCGCGCCACGGCGTCATCGCCGCGGCTGGCATGTTCGATGCAATCTACCAGTGCAGAACCCACTACCACGGCGTCGCTGAAGCGGCCAATGGTGGCGGCCTGTTCGGCGGTGCGAATGCCGAAGCCCACGGCAATGGGTAGCGGCGTGTGTTCGCGCAGCTGGTGCACGGCGCTTTCCAGACGCTCGGGTGTGGGGGCACTGCCGCCGGTCACGCCCGCCACGGAAACGTAGTAGATGAACCCGGAAGCGTTGGCCAGCACTTTGGGTAGCCGCTTGGCATCGGTGGTGGGCGTGGCCAGGCGAATGAAATCGATGCCGTGCTGGGCGGCGGGCTGGCACAGCTCTTCGTCGTGCTCGGGAGGCAGGTCCACCACGATCAGCCCGTCTACCCCTGCCTGGGCGGCGTCACTGAGAAAACGCTCGACGCCGTAGCAGTAAATCGGGTTGTAGTAGCCCATCAGCACGATGGGCGTGGTGCTGTTCTGCTCCCGGAACTGGCGCACCATTGCCAGCGTTTTGGCCTGGGTCTGGCCCTTTTCCAGGGCGCGCAGGGCAGCCTTTTGAATGGCGGGGCCATCGGCCATGGGGTCACTGAACGGCATGCCGAGTTCGATGATATCCACACCGGCATCCGGCAGCCCGTGCAGCAGGCGGCGGGAGGTCTCGGGGTCCGGGTCGCCCGCAGTGAGGTAGCTGACCAGCGCTGGGCGGTTTTGCTGTTTGAGCGCGGCAAAGCAGCTGTCGAGCCGAGAAGTACGTTGCAAGGTAGGTTGCATGGGAGTCTCCTGTATCGCGCTCATGAGTGTTTCATGCCGAAGCGGTCGCCCAGATGCTGGGCCACGCTGTTCATGTCCTTGTCACCACGTCCGCTGAGGTTGACCACCATCAGGTGCTCGCGGGGCAGTGTCGGCGCACGCTTGGCGACTTCTGCCAGGGCGTGGGCGGTTTCCAGGGCGGGGATGATGCCCTCCTGGCGGCAGCAGATCTGGAACGCTTCCAGCGCTTCGTCATCGGTGGCAGAGACGTACTCGACCCGCCCCTGCTCGTGCAGCCAGGCGTGTTCGGGGCCAATGCCGGGGTAATCGAGCCCTGCGGAAATGGAGTGGGCGTCGGTAATCTGGCCATCTTCGTTTTGCAGCAGGTAGGTACGGTTACCGTGCAATACGCCGGGGGTGCCGCCGTTGAGGCTGGCGGCGTGCAGGCCGCTCTTGACGCCTGTACCGCCCGCTTCCACACCGACCATGTGCACGCTGTCATCGTTGATGAACGGATAGAACAGGCCCATGGCGTTGGAGCCGCCGCCGACACAGGCAATCAGTGAATCCGGCAGGCGGCCCTGCTTTTCGAGCATCTGGGCGCGGGTTTCATGGCCAATCACCGCCTGAAAATCGCGCACCATGGCCGGGTACGGGTGCGGGCCTGCCACGGTGCCGATGATGTAGAAAGTGTCGTCTACGTTGGTGACCCAGTCGCGCAGCGCTTCGTTCATGGCATCCTTGAGCGTGCCGGTACCGGAAGTGACCGGCACGATCTCCGCGCCCAGCAGCTTCATGCGGAACACGTTGGGCTGCTGGCGCTCGATATCGGTGGCGCCCATGTAGATCACGCAGGGCAACCCAAAACGGGCCGCCACGGTGGCGGTGGCCACGCCGTGCATGCCTGCGCCGGTTTCCGCGATGATGCGCTTCTTGCCCATCTGCTTGGCCAGCAGTACCTGGCCAATGCAGTTGTTGATCTTGTGCGCGCCGGTGTGATTCAGCTCTTCACGCTTGAGGTAAATGCTGGCACCGCCGAAGTGCTCGGTGAGGCGCTCGGCAAAGTAGAGCGGATTGGGGCGCCCCACGTAGTCGCCTTGAAAATAGGCGAGCTGGCGCTGGAATTCGGGGTCGTTTTTGGCCGTGGCGTACTCATCCTGAAGCTCGAGAATCAGCGGCATCAGGGTTTCGGCCACAAAACGGCCACCAAAGCTGCCAAACATGCCGTTGGCATCGGGTAGGCTTAACGGTTGGTTCATCTCGACCTCTGCGATTTGGGGCGTTTTTGCAATGTGTCGACGTTAGCGCAGGCAGGTCGGAAGAAAAATCGATAAGATGGCAAGCACCTGTGATTTTTTCGCAACTGTTTCAGGAGACCCCATGCAACACAGCCTGCCCCCGTTGAGCGCTTTGCGCGCCTTTGAAGCCACTGCTCGGCTGGGCAGTGTCACTGCGGCCGCTGACGAGCTGAGCGTGACCCACGGCGCGGTAAGCCGACAGCTCAAGAGTCTGGATGAGCATTTTGGCGTGGCGCTGTTCACGAAAGCTGGGCGCGGGCTGGTGCTGACCCACCACGGTGAGCAGTTGCAAAGCGGGGTTGGAGAGGCCTTCGCCAAACTCAGGGATAGTTGCACGTTGCTCAAGCATGAGGTGGAAGAGGCGCCCTTTACGCTGGCCTGCCCCGGCAGCCTGCTGGCCCGCTGGCTGATCCCCCGCCTGGACCGCTTGAACCAGGCGCTGCCCGAACTGAAGCTGCAAGTGGTGGTGAGCGATGCCGAACAACCGGGCAAGCCCGAGACCAGCGCCACGCTGGCCTTCTTCGAACCACCCTGGCCCGAGGAAGGCGAACGCATTCCTCTGATAGCCGAGGAAATTTGCGCCGTAGCCAGCCCCCGGCTGGCCGAGGCCTGCAACGTGGAAGCCCCCTCATCGTTGTTTGGCAGCAAGCTGCTCTATACCGCATCACGCCCACAGGCGTGGCCGCAGTGGGCTGCCGCCCAAGGTCTGGAACCCGCCGCATTGAAAGCAGCCCTGCAGCAGGGCCAAGGGTTTGCACACCTCTACTACCTGATGGAAGCCGCCGTGGCAGGGCTCGGGGTCGCCATTGCCCCCAGGCTGCTGGTGGAAGACGACCTGAGAAGCGGTCGGCTGGTCGCCCCCTGGGGCTATATCGAAACCCCGGCCAGGCTCTGCCTGTGGCTACCCAAACACACCAACGCCCGCCGCAGCGAAGCCCTGGCGAGCTGGTTGCGCAGAGAATTGGGAGCTTAAAGCCCAACCCGGTGTGGATACACCACGAAGGCGAGCTTGTTGCCGTCGGGGTCGCGGACGTAAGCCGCGTAGAAGCCATCGCCGTACTGAGGGCGAAAACCGGGTTCGCCTTCGTCGCTGCCACCGCTCTGCAGGGCCAGCTGATGCAGCGTATCCACTTCCTTGATGTCGCTGAACTGGAAGGCGGTCATGGTGCCATTGCCTACCGTGGCAGGATGACCATCAAACGGCAGGCCCACGAAAAACTGGGGTACTTCGACATCATCCGGGTCGCCGAAGGAAACACAGCTGTCATCCTGCCAGCAGATATCCAGCCCCATGGCATTGAACAGCGGCGTGTAGAACTGAAGAGCACGCTCCAGATCCTGGGTTCCCACCATTGTGTAAGCCAGCATGCGCTATCTCCTCATCGCGCGGCGCAGCGCCGCGGAGTTGCCTTTCTCGTGCTTATTGTCTCGTACTTATTATCTCGTACTTATTGTGGCTCGCTTGGCGTCACTCTGACCAGTTTGCCCTGGGGGCTGTCGGTCAGCAGGTAGACCGCGCCCTCGGGGCCTACTCGCACGTCACGAATGCGCGCGTCCAGCTCACCAAACAGCCCCTCTACGTCTTCGGCGCTGCCGTCTTCCTGCCAGCGTACCCGACGCACTTCACGATTGACCAATGCCCCCACCAGCAGGTCGCCCTGCCACTCGGGAAACAGCTCGCCCCGATAGACGGCCATGCCCGAAGGGGCGATAGAAGGCGTCCACTCCAGCGCCGGGGGCTGCATGCCGGGGTATTCCGTAAACGGCGAGACCCTGGCCCAGGTGTAATCCAGCCCGCCGGTGGCAATCGGCCAGCCGTAGTTGTTGCCGGGTTGGATGAGGTTGAGCTCATCTCCGCCTCGCGGGCCATGCTCGTGGGCAATCAGCTGCTGGCGCTGAGCGTCGTAGACCAGCCCCTGCACGTTGCGATGGCCAATGCTGTAGAGCTCGGGCAGTGCATCGGCCCGGGCCAGGAAGGGGTTGTCGTCGGGCACGCTGCCATCGGCGTTCAGGCGCACGATGCTGCCGATATGGCTGCTCACCCGTTGGGCATCTTCACGGTTATCGAAACCATCGCCCAGAGTGAGGATCAGCGTGTCATCCGGCAGCCATGCCAGGCGGCCCCCATAGTGGGCATCGCCACGCTTGGCGGGGTGAACCCGAAAAATCTCTTCCACCTGTTCCAAACGCCCATCGCCCAGGGTGGCTCGAGCCAGGCAGGTATGGTTGGCACTGGCTGTACCACAGACGTAGCTGAGGTAGAGCTGTTGATTGGTCTCGAACCGGGGAGAAAGCAGCACATCGAACAGCCCCGACTGCCCAGAGGCAAACACCTCCGGCACGCCCTCCAGGTCGGCCAGCGTCTGGCCGCTGTCATCCAGCAGCAATAGGCGTCCTGGGCGCTCGGTCACTAAAAAGCGGCCATCGGGCAAGAATGCCAGCGACCAAGGGTGCTCCAGCGCATCGGCCAGGGTGTCGATCTGATAAGCCGTTTGGGCTTCGGCAGCGGGCTGAATCACAGGCAGCATAAAAGTAGACAGCACGATGGCCAAAGGTGCGTTGCTACGCCGTCTGTTCGACGCGGAGCATGTCAACACGGCCAGCAGCCAGCCTGCCACGGCGGCCGTTGCCAGCATGGCGGCCAGCCCACCGGCACTACGAGTGGCAGCCACCAGTGTGGGCATGGGCGCAAACGTGTTGGTCAACCGGAAGGTTAGCCATAGCCCAGCCACGGCCGCCAGCGCAAAAGCCAGGCGGCGAAGGCTGGCAGGCCACCGCCGAGCCAGCCAGCCCGCCACGGCCTGGGAGATGAGAAACCCCACCAGAAAGAGCCCTGCGTATACAGGCGCAAAGTGAAGCAAGTCCTGAGCCGTGGTCGATAGCCGCGTACCCAGCGGAATGGCCACGCCCAGCGCCTGCAGCTCAGCCAGGTTCAGTTGGGTTTGTACGACACTGCCCAGCGCCACGCCCACGATCGTCGCCAGCAGCACGCGTAGCGCCAGCGCTCCCCGGCCCTTTTTGCCCCAGCCCTGCTTAGACCCCATGATGCCCCCTTCACGTTTTGAATGGCTTTTCAAATCAGCATACATCAGTTGCCGTAGGCTTCGCTGAGTGTGTTGCATCACCGGGCGTTACGATAGGCAAGCCTCTGTCAGCGAGTGCGTGCGTTTTCGATAGAGAGACGTTATGGTTTTGATAAATGTTGCCTATAGATGGAGTTACCATGTCGCGCTATTTGGGTACGGCTACCGCACTGACGGCACTCATGGCCGTTGCTTCTGTGGGAATCGCCAGCGAGTCTCCACTCGCTCAGCAGTTGAACGCGCTGGAAAACTTTCAGGTCATCGCACATCGCGGGGCCAGTGGCCATGCCCCCGAAAGCACGCTGCCCGCCTACGAGCTGGCTCACGAGTGGGGGGTGGACTATCTGGAGCTGGACGCTCAGCTCACCGCCGATGGCGAAGTGGTCATTTTTCATGACAACACCCTGGAACGTACCAGTAACGGTGAAGGGCATATCCATGAGCACACGCTGGCCGAACTGAAGGCGCTGGATACCGGCAGCTGGTTCAACGAAGCAAACCCCGAGCAAGCGTCGGAAGACTTTGTCGGTTTACCCATGCTGACGCTGGAGGAGCTGTTCGATCACTTCGGGCATACCACCCGCTATTACATCGAAACCAAGTCACCCCACTTGAACCCGGGCCTGGAAGCCGCACTGGTGGAGCGCCTGGAAGCCTACGATATGGTCGAGGAAGGGCGTGTTCTGGTGCAGTCGTTTGCTCAGGACAGCCTGCTGAAAATAGAGGCGCTCAACCCTGAGATCCCGCTGGTGCAACTGTTGTGGTACTCCCCCAGCGAGGGCGAAGGCACTCCCCTGGTCGAGTGGAACGACACCACACCAGCCCCCGCCCAGATGCGTGCCAGCGACTTTCAGCGCATCGCCGAATACGCGGTCGGTATCGGCACCAACGCACGCCATGATGGGCAGGATGTCATCGATGCTGACTTTATCGAGCTGGCCCAGCAGAACGGCCTGCCGGTGCACGTTTACACCGTTAACGAGCCTTCGGAGATGGAGCGCCTGATGGGGCTGGGCGTCGATGGGCTGTTTTCGGATTACCCGGATCGTGTACAGGCACTCATCGTTGAATAGGCATGCTTTTCCAGCGTTCATCACGATTACCCGGCCACACTTTAGCGTGCTATCTTGCTGATATAAAAAAGCGTTGTCAGGTCATCGTTTTTACATGGTAGGGAGGGGTCCCTCATTCTTACACACATGGCGCCTACTCCTGGTGCATTGGCTTAGCGTGAGGCCGCGTAACCACTGGCGCACCTATGGGCTGCTGGCGCTATGCTGGCTGCTGCTCATGCCTGCCACGGCCAGGGCCGAGCCCGCAGAGTCGCTCGCGGTCATCGTACTGGTGGCCCATCCCGACATCGAGCACTCGGCCCTGCCCCGCGACGCTCTGCGTGCCATGTTTGCCATGCGCCAACGCACCTGGCCCAACGGCCAGGCCATGCAGGTCTTTGTGTTACCCAATCGCGATACTGTCCATGCGCGCTTTGCCAAGGAGATGCTAGCCGTCTACCCGCATCAATTGCAGCTGGCCTGGGACAGGATGGTGTTTTCTGGCATGGGGCAAGCTCCCCACCGTGTACGCGACCAGGTGGATATGCGCGAGCAAGTTGCCCGCACTCCCGGCGCGCTGGGCTACCTTGAACGGGAGTACCTGGATGAAAGCGTCCGTGTCATCTCCATGGAGTAAGCGCCTGGCGCAACGCTGCGCCCTGGCGGGCTTGCTGACCTGGCTGCCCGTGGCAGGCATGGCCCATGACCACCCCGCCGATACCCTTCAGGTGCACGGGTTTCTCAGCCAGGCACTGGTCATTACCGACCATAACGACTTCTTTGGCAACAGTAGCGACAAGGGCAGCCTGGAGTATACCGAGCTGGGGTTGAACGCCTCGTTTCGCCCGCACCGCCGGGTACTGGTGGCAGGCCAACTGCTCAGCCGCCGCGCAGGAGGCGATACCAGCGATGCGGCCCCCACTCTCGACTATGGCGTGGTGGACTACCAGATGCTGGCCAGCCCCGCGCGCACGTTGGGGGTGCAAGTAGGCCGTTTCAAGAACCCGTTTGGACTCTACAACCAGACGCGCGATGTCGCCTTTACGCGCCCGAGCATTCTGCTGCCTCAATCCATCTACTTCGATCGCACCCGCGCGCTGGGGCTGGCGGCGGACGGCATTAGCCTGTATGCCGAGGAGCATACCTCTGCGGGTACATGGCGCTTGAGAGGCGGTTTGGGTCGCCCACAAACGGGGTCAGCATTGTCCGACCAGCTGTTTGGCGGTACTGCTCAGCGGGTCTCAGCATCAGCGCCCTCGGCTATTGCGCAACTGCTGTTCGAAGATCACAGCGGCCAGTGGGTAGCGGCGCTGAGCGCGGCCTCGGTCAATCTGGAAGCGACGCTGATGGGCCAGGAAGCCGACTTCAAGTTTCAGCCCTGGATAGCCTCTGTGCAGTACAACCAGGAGCACTGGAGCCTGACCGCCGAATACGCACTGCGCCAGCAGTCCCTAAGCGGTGATCACCTGCCACGCACCTTCGATATCACGGGTGAAAGCTGGTACGTACAGTATCAGCGGCGCTTCTCTCCCGACTGGAGCGGCCTGATTCGCTTCGACCGGCTGGTCAATAATACCGACGACCGCTCGGGGCATGCCTATGAACGGGCCAGGTTTGGGCCTGCGCACTCGCAGTTTGCCGATGACATGACCCTCGGCGTGCAGTGGACGCCTACCTCCCAGCTCATGCTGTCCGGGGAGTATCACTATGTGGATGGCACCGGCTGGCTCCCTCGACAGGACAACCCCGATGCCAGCCTGACTCGCAAGCATTGGAACATGCTGCTGTTTCAACTTTCACTGCGCTTCTAAACCCTGCCACCGGGATCTGTCTCGATGCACCAGTCCAGCCACTCCGTCAAGCGTCGTTCGAGCCTTGCCTGGCGCGTCATTGCGCCCAGCAGCTTGCTGCTACTGGTGCTGGTGGCGCTGTTTGTCTGGCTGGGCCATCACCATCTGACCCAGCAGCTCGAACAGAGCCGCCAAGGGCACCACGAGCGTCAACAGCGAGAAATCCGCCTGGCCATGCAGCGCTCTGCCGATAACCTGCGCCAGTTGGCAGGCTTGACAGCAAACGCCCCCGACCTGGGCAATGCCTTGGCTCAGAACGATGATGAAGGCCTACGCACGGTGCTGGCAGCCCAGTGGCCTTCGCTGCAGTTGGAAGCCGGGGTAGATGGCGTGTTCGTCTTCGATCGTCAGGGGCAGCAGCGCGGGCAGTCCGGGATGGGCGCTCCCGATATGGAGCTGCCCATTCGCGGCTGGGTGGACGATCTGCTGACGCGGGAAGTGCCCATCAAAACGCTGCGCTGTACCACCAGCTGCCAGCAATATGCAGCGGTCCCCATTCTGGTGGAGGGTGACAGCATTGGCATGGTCATGCTGTCTCGCTCACTCGCCGACGTGACCCGTGAAGCCAAGGAGGTCTCGGGTAGCGAAGTCGCGCTGATGGTCACGGGGCAGGTCGAAAGCGACGCCAACGATCCATCGCGATACCTGCCAGGCTGGAACGGCCACTTGGTCGCCATCACCAACCGGGAGCCGACCTTGTCACTGTTGGAGCAGGCCTCACTGGCCACGCCTATCTATCAGTTGGCAGACACACCCTTCAGTATGGAGTATGCCGGGCGACACTTGGAGCTGAGCGCGGTTTACATGGAAGACGACGCCGATTGGCGTAGCACCAGCTATTTTCTGCTGGTGTCCGACATCACGACGCAAACCGCTGCCATCCAACGGGCCACCAACACGCTATTGGCACTGGGCGTTGCGGGCTGGCTGGCGGCGGAGCTGCTGCTGTTGGCGATTCTGCTCGGCCCCATGGCGCGGCTGCGCCGGGTGGCAGCCCTGTTACCGGCGCTGTCGGACGGGCAGTTTCAGCGTGTGCGCGCTCATTTGCCCCAGACCACGCCCAGGCGTTCCAACGAGATCGACATTCTGGAAAGTGCCACACGCACCTTGACCGATCAGCTGGAGCGCCTGGAGTCGTCGGTACATGATCACAGCGACCAGCTGGCCGAGCGTATCGAGGAGCTGGCCAGCGAGCGCGATTTCGTCAATAGTCTGCTGGATACGGCCCAGGTGTTCATCGTCGTGCAAACGGCTGCCGGGCGCATTCAGCGGGTCAATGAGTATACCCGCAGCCGTTTAGGGCTGTGTGACCGGGATCTGGAAGGCCGCCATTTTTATGACATCTTCGACAGCACGGCGCACACGCCACAAGGGGATCACACTCATCGGGAAGCGCCCACGGGACAGTTGACCAGCCATCAGCAGGAAGAGAAAACGCTGCATACCCAGGACAAGCGCTACGCCACCGTGGCCTGGTACCATGCGCCGCTCACCAGTAGCCACCAGAAGCAGGTGGCGCGTATCTCGGTAGGTCTGGACATCACCGAGCGCAAAGCCGCCGAGGAGCGTTTGACCTGGTTGGCCGAGCACGACCCACTCACCGAGCTGTACAACCGCCGCTACTTCCAGGATGCGGTTCAGCACGCCCTGCTGTGCCAGAGCGAAGGCGCCATCGTGCTGCTCGACCTCAACCAGTTCAAGGAAGTCAACGAGCTGAGCGGGCACCCCGTAGGCGACCAGCTATTGCGCGAAGTCGCCGACACTCTGTTCCTCAATCTCGGGCAGCGAGGCACGATTGCCAGGCTGGGCGGCGATGAATTCGCCCTGTTACTGGAGGGAGTGAACAGCGAGCAGGCCATCAGCGTTGCCGACTATATCAACCAGTTGCTGAGCCGCATTGGCTTTCAGGCTGCCGGCCGGAAGCATCATATTTCCGCCAGCATGGGCATCGCGCTGTTCCCGGCCCACGGGCAAACCTCCGCCGACCTGCTGGCCAGTGCCGACATGGCCATGTACAAGGCCAAGGAGAGCAGCCACCAGGACTGGTATCTGCTGTCCCAAGCCGAAAATGCCAAGGATGAGCTACAGGATCGCGTGTATTGGGTGGAACAGCTGCACAACGCGCTGGAGCACGAGCAGTTCGAACTAATGGCTCAGCCCATCGTGCGTCTCAAGGATCACGACATCAAACATTACGAAGTGCTGATCCGCATGCGTCAACCCGATGGCAGCCTGATAGCGCCTCAGCACTTCATACCGGTTGCCGAGCAGAGCGGCCTGGTCGTCGCTTTGGATCGCTGGGTCATCAAGCACAGCCTACAGGCGCTGGGCAAGCTGCAGGAGCGCGGCGTTTCACTGGCCGTGAACCTGTCGGGCCAGTCGCTTCACGACCTGGGGTTGAAGCAGTACCTCACCGACGAGCTGCGCAGCAGCGGTGCCGACCCGCATCACCTGATTCTCGAAGTCACGGAAACGGCAGCGATCACCGACTTTTCCACCGCCCGTAACGTCCTGCAAACGTTCAGAGATCTGGGCTGCCGCACCGCACTGGACGATTTTGGCATCGGCTTCAGCAGTTTCCATTATCTTGGCCAACTGCCGGTGGATTACATCAAGATCGATGGCTCCTTCATCCGTAGCCTGTTGATCAATCCCGACAGCCACACCATCGTCAAGGCGATTGCTGACATTGCCAAGGGGTTCGGCAAACAGACCATCGCCGAGTTTGTCGATCAGGCAGCGTTGTCGCCTATTCTGGAAGAGTACGGCATTACCTATGGTCAAGGGTTCTATTTGGGTAAACCCATTCCCTTAACACAGCTCCTGAAAGGATAAACGACGGTGATCATACCCATCGCCCCCTCCGTCACCACCCCTGATACACTCGTCGAAAATATCTTTACACCGGCCTTTTTTGATACTCACTTTTCTCTGCTGATTGCCCAGACGCCCACCGAAAAGCGGCGCGCCTTTACCTTGCGCCACGCGGTCTTCATCGAAGAGCTGCGTTACGATCTTGGCAATAGCAGCGCGCTCAATATCGAACACGATGACCATGACCAACAGTCGCTGCTGTGCCTGCTCCACCATAAGGCGACAGGGCTGGATGTAGGATGTCTGAGGGTCGTGCTGTTCGACGAGCAAAACGCTCATGGGCTGCATAGCCTGCCACTGGAAGCCTACTACGGAGCGCACCTGTTCTTGCCGAACACGCACCCGCGCCATTTTGCTTCCCATCAGGTATGCGAAGTATCGCGCCTGGCCGTTCACCCCACCGTGCGTCGCAAGCAAAGCGAAGTACAAAGCCCCTACGAGAGCATCAAGGAGAGCCCCGCTCTGCTTAGCCTGAGCCTGTTTCTTGCCGCCACGGCACTGGTGGGTCTTAGTCAGCGCCATCATGTGTTCGCCATGCTGGAGCCACGCTTCAGTCGCTTGCTGAAGGCTTCCGGTCTCCAGTTTCACCAGGTGGGCGGCGTCATCGACTACTGTGGCAGTCGCGCGGCCTACTACATCGATCAGCGCGTGGCCGAGGAGCGGCTACCCAAGCGCCTCACGCCTCTCTATCAGTTCATCAAGGGCCAACTGGCCAGCCAGTTGGCGAAGAGCCCGTTGCTGCAAGATGGCGGGACATCACGCCAGCTGTGAGCCTCGCTCCTCCTGGCCGGTAAACGCCTGCGGCGCGACGCTCGCGAACTTTTCGGCAAAAAACAGCAGGGTTTCAGGATGGCGAAAGCGCTGCTCGAACGTCTCCTGCCCCTTAGGGGTGCGGCGGGTAACGCTGGCATGATAGGCATTGCCCACTTTGGAGACGCAGACACTGTTCTCATGGCCGGGCTCACGGTGATACGCCGTGACGTTGGATTGCTGCTCCAGCAGCTGGGCCAGCTTCATCGCAGCGGCTCGCTCTTCTTCACTGGCCCACAGCGGCTGGTCTCGATTGCCGTAGTGATAGAGCATCACGGCCAGGATGAGGGCAAAAATGCTGCTGATGAGCATCCAGGTCAACGCTACCCCCGCCACCGGCACACTCAGTACGATCCCCATCTGCACCAGGCTTCCTACGGCAAACACCAGCGCCAGCGGCCGCCACATGCGCTGATTCATGACGCCCCGGTTGAGCATGTACCCCCACAGCCCCACGACGCCCAACACCCCAAAGGAGAGGTGCACCAGCGCCAGCGGTGTCCCACCCCCGAAGAAAATGGCCACGATGCCCATGACAGGCAGCAGGCTGTAAAGGCCGGCGAACAGAAGGTAGGCACGCTGTAGGGACATGAGGGGCTCCTTATTTCATGGTAAAGCCACGCTTCACTAGAAAGTCACGCATATGGGGGCGCAGCTTGTTGTCGAACAGAGGGGTGAGGTTGTGCGACCAGTCGCTATTTTTATTGCCGCTACTGCGTGATTGGTAGTAGGCCCGCATGGTGTCATCGAAGGCCACGACCTGATCACTGTCTTCAGTGTAGTAGTCCTCTTTCAGAATCGCCTCAACGGGCAGCCTGGGTTTGACCTCCGGCTGATGGTCCGGGTAACCCAGGCACATGCCAAATACCGGGTAGACATGGGGCGGCAGTTTGAGCAGCTCGCTGACGGCCTCGGGGTTGTTGCGAATCCCGCCGATGTAGCAGATACCCAGCCCTTCGGACTCGGCCGCCACGGCCACGTTTTGGGCCATCAGGGCCGTGTCCACGGTGGCCACCAGCAGTTGCTCGGTCATGCCGCGCTCTACGTTGGCGCCGGTGCGCGCCGAGGCTTCGGTAGGACGCTTCATGTCGGCGCAGAACACCAGAAACACCGCACTGCTGGCCACATAGCCCTGGCCACCGGACAGTTCGGCCAGCTGCTCCCGGTTGGCCGCATCTTTCACGTGAATCACGCTGTAAGCCTGCACATGGCTGGAGGTCGCCGCCGCCTGCCCGGCCTTGATCAGCTCCAGGAGCAGCCCACGAGGGATCTCCTGATCGGTGAATTTACGAATGGAACGGTGGGACTGCAAGAGCTTGATAACGTCGTTCATGGTGCCTCACTGATCACGAAATAGTAGGGGGGCGTGCTTCATTGGAAGACTCGAATCGTAACGCATTCTTGCCCGCTTGCGGCAACCCGCGAGGCTCGCTGGCAGGCAAATGCAGCTTCACCAGGCCACATGGGTTAAACAACCCTCTGCCACTTGCCAAGCCCTGCTCACTCTTCTAAGGTTAATTCAGTATCGTCGCCACACAGGCAATACCCGACACATCACCACAGGAAAAGACATGGACGCTACCTATCGAAAAGGACCGGCCGTCTGGGCCATGCTCGCCCTGGCAGGCGTACTCCTGCTACTGAGCCTGCCCATGATCGTGGGAGGGGGATATCTGGTTCTGCTCGGGGGCTCGTGGTATTTCCTGCTGGCGGGCCTTGCCATCCTGAGCGCCGCCGTACTGATATGGCGCCGCTCCCCCACGGGCGTTTGGCTCTACGCCGCGACGGTGCTGGCGACCCTGGCTTGGTCGCTATGGGAAATCGACCAGAAAGGCTGGCTGCCGATTTGGCAGGTGGACTTACTGGCGCGCATGGGGGTGCTGTGGGGTTTGCTGGTGGTAGCACTGCTGCTGTTGCCCGCGCTGTACCGACACCGCGGCCACCAGCCTGGCTGGGGGGCACGCCTGCCGGGAGTGATCGCCCTGGCGCTGCCGGGCCTGGCACTTCTGTGGCTGTTGCAGGATCGTCATGTGGATATCGACTCCCCGGCGCAGGCACGCTTGGCGGAAGGCGCCTCTCCGCCTGCCATGAACGAACAGACCTCCATGGACTGGCCGGCCTATGGCGGCGATGCTTCGGCTCGGCGGTTTTCCGAGGCAAGCCAGATCACGCCAGACAACGCGGCACGGCTCAGCGAGGCCTGGACCTTCAATACCGGCGATACTCCCCATAGTGACGCGACACCTTATGCCTTTCAGAATACACCGCTGAAAGTGGGCAACAGCGTCTATGTTTGTACCCAGAGCAACCAGGTGTTTGCACTGGACCCCGGCAACGGCGAGCAGCAGTGGCATTTCGACCCACAGGTCGACCGCGATGCGCTGGAGCATGTCTTTTCTGCCGCCTGCCGCTCGCTGGCATACCATGAAACCGACGACCCCACGACCCAGTGCCCGCGCCGTCTGCTGATGGGCACCATGGATGGACGCCTGATGGCCCTGAATGCCGATGATGGCTCTCAGTGCACCGATTTCGGCCAGCAGGGAACCGTGGACCTGTATGAGTTCATGGACCCGCAGGCACCGGGCTATCTCTCCAATACGTCGGGCCCTACCGTGGTCAACGACAGTGTGATCGTAGGGCATCAGGTGACCGACAATCAGCGCCGGGACGGCCCTTCCGGCGCCGTTAGGTCCTACCATGCCCTGACGGGCGAGTGGCAGTGGACCTGGGACGCGGTCTGGACGACTCCCGATCAACAGCCCGAACCCGGTGAAGTGTACCCGCGCGGCACCCCCAACGTGTGGGCGGCCATCACCGCGGATGAAGCCCTGGGGCTGGTCTACCTGCCCACCGGCAACCCTACCAATGACCAATATGGCGGCGACCGCTCGCCCGAGGAGGATGCCTTCACTGCATCGCTGGTCGCCGTGGAAGCCGACTCCGGCGACGTCGCCTGGAAATTCACCACCGTGATACATGATTTATGGGATTACGACCTGGGGGCGCAACCAGCGCTGATCGACTTCCCCACCGAGGAAGGCCCCAGAGCCGCCGTGGTACAAGCCACCAAATATGGGCAGGTGTTCGTCTTCGACCGTGAAACCGGTGAACCCCTGCGCAGCATCGAGGAGCGCGCCGTGCCCCAAGGAGCCATCGAAGGAGATTGGACCTCGCCGGTACAGCCTTTTTCACCAGACATGCCCAACTTTGGCTCACTGCCAGGGCAGGAAGTCGAACGCTTGACCGGGGCGCATACCTGGGGCACGACGCCCCTGGACCACCTCTACTGCCGCATCGAGTTTCAGCGCATGCGCTACGAGGGCATGTTTACCCCTCCCACCCTGGAGGAGGGCGGCATGCTGCAGTTTCCTGGCATCCTGGGCGGCATCAACTGGGGCAGCGCCTCGTTCGACCCCACGCGCCAACTGATGATCGTGAACAACAACCGCATGCCCTCGCAGGTGGTGCTCTACCCCCGTGAAGAAGCCGATACCATGGATAACATTGCCCCCATTGGTGCTCAGGATGCCAGCTACATCGACCAGCAGGCCCAGCCCATGCTGGGCGCACCGGTGGCGGCGGAGCGCGGTGCCTGGCTCTCTCCACTGGACATGCCGTGTACGGCGCCACCCTGGGGCTTTCTGAGCGCCACCGACCTGAACAGCGGCGAGATCGTCTGGTCACGCCCGCTGGGCACCAGCATGGACCAGGGGCCGCTGGGCATTCCCTCGCGCCTCAAGATGACGGTGGGCGCCCCCACTAGCGGGGGCCCGTTGGCCACCCAAGGGGGCATGACCTTCATTGGGGCCGCCATGGACGATTACCTGCGCGGCTTCGACAGCGCGACCGGCGAGCTGATATGGGAACAGCGCCTGCCTGCAGGCGGGCAGGCCAACCCCATGACCTACGTGCACCAGGGACGCCAGTATGTGGTGATCGCCGCAGGCGGCTCTTTCCAATCGGAAACCACGCTGGGCGATAGCGTCATGGCCTTCGCCCTGCCCGAATGATGGGCAGGGTTAGCGTGAAAAATGTACGCACTGCCTGGGGCTTATCCAGCGGATGGCTATACTGCAAGAAGCGTTATTCTAATAGAGTGTTTCACTCTGAATAATCGTACCACTGAATAACGAAGACAGGATGCCGCCATGACAAACGCCTCACATACACCGCCTGGGCAAGCATGGAATGCTAGCCAGTACGCGGAAAACGCACCTTTCGTGCCCAAGCTGGGCCACGAGGTGCTCAAACTGCTCTCTCCTCAGCCGGGTGAGCGCATTCTGGACCTGGGCTGCGGTGATGGCGTATTGAGCGAGCGCATCATGCAGCTGGGCGCGACCGTGCTGGGCGTCGATGCGTCGGCGGAAATGGTCGAAGCAGCGCAGCAGCGCGGCGTAACGGCCAGGGTAGTCGATGGTCACCAGCTGCCTTTCGACCACGAGTTCGATGCGGTTTTCAGCAATGCCGCCCTGCACTGGATGCTCGACCCTCAGGCCGTGCTGGCCGGCGTCAAGCGGGCCCTCAAGCCCGGGGGGCGCTTTGTGGCCGAGTTTGGTGGACACGGTAACGTGGCGGCCATTTGCACCGCGCTGATTGCCTCGCTGCAGTTCCGTGGGATCAGCTCCAAAGGGCGTCACCCCTGGTATTTCCCGACGGCAGAGGATTACGCCAACCTGCTGCAAACCGTGGGGTTCCGCATCGACAACATCGAACTCATCCCGCGCCCTACGCCGCTGCCCAAAGGCATGGCCAACTGGCTGGACACCTTTGCCAGCCCGTTCTTTCACGGTCTGGATGATGACCTGAGAGACGCCGTGTTCGATCATACCGTCAACCTGCTGTCGCACAGTCTGAGCGATGGGCACGGCAACTGGACCGCCGATTACGTACGCCTGCGCGTGGTGGCTCACGCCTGAATGAACAACGCCCCCTGAGCACGTCGTGCGCTCAGGGGGCGTTCTATGACCTTCCTTTTTAGAACTCGTCCCACTCGTCCTGCTGTGACTGGGTAGATTTGGCCGTAGGCGCCTGCCCTGCCGCTTGCCGAGTCAGGGAGGGCGCTGGCTCCTGTGGCGCAGGCGACAGCTGCTCGCCAGCGGCCAGCCGGAAGGTGGAGATCAATTCTGCCAGGCCGCTGGCCTGACCCTCCAGGGCCGTGGCCGCCGCGCTGGTTTCCTGGACGAGCGCCGCGTTCTGCTGGGTCACCGAATCCATTTCAGTCAACGCCGCATTGATCTGCTCGATCCCTCCGCTCTGCTCACGGGTTGCCGTGGAAATTTCACCCACCAGCGTGGTGACCTGACGAATGGCGTCCACCGTCTGATAGATGGTTTGCCCGCTACGTTCGGCCTGACTGGCACCGCTGGTGATTTGCGTCGTGGTTTGCTCGATGAGGCCGCGAATCTCCTTGGCCGACTCAGCACTGCGGGTGGCGAGAGAACGCACCTCACTGGCCACCACGGCAAAGCCGCGTCCCTGCTCACCGGCTCGGGCCGCCTCCACAGAGGCATTCAGCGCCAGGATATTGGTCTGGAAGGCAATCGAGTCGATCACGCCAATGATATCGTTCACCCTGTCGGCACTGGCGGCAATCTCGCGCATCAGCTGCACGGTCCGCTCGACCTCCTCACCGCTGCGTTCGGCCGATTGCGAGGCTGCCACGGAGAGCTGGTCGGCCTGCTGGGCGATATCTGCGTTGGTGCCCACCGTGGTCGCCCTCTGCTCCATGCTGGACGCGGTTTGCTGAAGCGCAGCGGCCTGCTGCTCGGTACGCGAGGAGAGATCCTGGCTGCCCGTGGAAATCTCGCTGGCCCCGCTGTAAACGTGTTCACTGCTGCTGCGCAGGGAGAGGACCAGCGTCTTGAGTTTTTCCTGCATGGCGGCTAGCCCAATGAACAGCTGACCGATCTCGTTACGACCGCGGTCTTCGATGCGGCCGGTCAGGTCGCCATCGGCAATACGCGCAAAGTGGTCGAGCGCCTGGCGCAACGGAGTGACCACCCCTCGCACCATGGCAATACGAATGACCAGCGCCGCTACCAGTGAGAACAGCAGCAGGCCAATGGCAATGGCACCGACCCAGGTCGCTACGCGCTCCACCTGCTGCATCACCTGCTGACCACGCGACTCGGTATAGGCCACAAAGTTACCCATGGCGCTGTCCAGCGCCGCACTCTGCTCGCCAAGTGCGACCTGGCGGCGCTGGATTTGGAACGGCGGCGCATTCAATAAGGGCTCCAGCCCTTCCACTACAAAGGCCTGGTAGGCTTCGCTCACCGCTTCACTGTGGCGGGCCAGCTCGCTTGCTGGGTCCACGGCAACGGCAGAGAATTCTTCAAAATAGCGCTGGGCCGCCAACGTTGCTTCGGCCGCCTGCTCCAGGCTTTCCTGGCCTCTTTCAGGGTTGCCCATGGTGCTGAAGCTGGCCGAACGGTCGAGAAAGGTCTGCGCACGTAACGCGTTGACCTGCATTCGGTTGGCCAGATTGACCAGCCTGACGTTGGTATTGTTGATTTCGGCAAGTGCCTGGCCGCTGTTGGTATTGGCGTAAAAACCCAGCCCACTGATCAGGCCAATCATCACCACCAGCACCGCGAGGGCAGCCGTCAGGCTCCATTTTATCGAGAGATGCTTCATGAGTGAGTTCCCTTGTGCTTATTTGTTATGGCGCTGCTCAAGCGCAGAGTAAAACAATCCACGTGAAAAAACGGCACCTCTACGACTTATGTATCAACCATTTTCATCTATGCGATAAACAAAAAAGCCCACTCCAACAGGAGCGGGCTGTATCCAGCGAAGGCCACTTAAGCGGGTGTGTTTTTCAACGTGGCCATATCGATCACGAAGCGGTAACGCACGTCACCTTTTTCCATGCGCTCGAAACCTTCGTTGATGTCGTTGATATCCAGCATTTCGATATCACAGGTGATGTTCTGGTCGGCGCACAGCTGCAAAAGCTCTTCCGTTTCGGCAATCCCGCCGATCAGTGAACCAGCCACCACGCGGCGTTTGAAGACCAGATTGAACGCTTCGATGGTCGGCTCGATGGGCTCCAGCAACCCGACGATGATATGCGTCCCGTTGTACTTGAGCGCGGCCAGGTAGGGGTTGAGGTCATGCTGTACCGGCACGGTGTCCAGCATGAAGTCGTAGGTCTCTGCCACGGCCTCCATTTGCGCCGGGTCGCTGGACACCACCACGTGGTCAGCACCGTTTCGCTTGGCTTCCTCTACCTTGGCGTCGGAACGGGTAAATACCGTGACTTCTGCGCCCAGCGCCTTGGCCAGCTTCACGCCCATATGGCCCAGGCCACCCATGCCAATCACCCCGATCTTGTGCCCTTTACCTACCCCGAAATGCTTCAGCGGTGAGTAGGTAGTGATACCGGCGCACAGGATAGGCGCTGCCGAGGCCAGATCGATACCGTCAGGCATCTTGAGCACGAAATGCTCGCTCACCAAGATGGCATCGGAATAGCCGCCCTGAGTCAGGGTGCCATCCTGACGGTCGGGGCTACCGTAGGTCATGGTGAAGCCTTCCAGGCAGTATTGCTCTACGCCCTCCTGGCAGGCCGAACAGGTGCGGCAGGAATCGACCATACAGCCCACCCCTACCAAATCGCCTATCTGGAAGCGGCTCACGTCGCTGCCCACGGCGGTCACGCGGCCGACGATCTCGTGGCCGGGCACGACGGGGTATTGGCTCATGCCCCAGTCGTTACGCGCAAAGTGCAGGTCGCTGTGGCATACGCCACAGTAGAGAATTTCGATGGCAACGTCGTCGGCACGGGGCGAACGACGTTCAAAGGTAAACGGCGCGAGGGGTTTGTCGGCGGAAAACGCGGCGTACGATTTTGCCTGGCTCATGGAAACTCCTTGGTAAGGCATCCCGCCCATGCGAGAGAAGTCTCCATTATTGGCCGTACCGCCGCGGTTAGCGATGAACGAAGCTCCGATTTTTTTGCCTATTTCTCCATAAAGGCGTAATAAAATAACAAAAACGCGCGCAAAAAAGTCACAATTGTCCTAAACAAACTGATGACAGTCTCGCCTATGGAGCCCCCATGGCCACCAACACCGCTGCGGGCAACGCCCTCGCTCAGTGCCTTTTTCCCTTGATTCGACGGGAAGGAATGAACGCCTCGGCTCTGCCACGGGTCAGCCTGCTGTACCTGAAACGGCATCAGCCGCGCACCCCGCTCATGTACGAACCGGGGCTGACGATCATTGCCCAAGGGCGAAAGATCGGTTACCTGGGTGACCGCGAGATTCACTACAACCCTGGACACTATCTCGTTCAGACCCTGCCGCTGCCTTTCGAGTGCGAAACACACGGCTCCGAAGAGGCGCCGCTGCTGGGTATTTCGGTCTCTCTGGACCCCGCGCTGCTCAACGAGCTGGTCACCGCCATGGGCGAACAAGGGCCGCTCGTAAAAACCCCCAGACCCATGGCCTCGGTGGCCATGAACGAAGGCATGCAGGCTGCGGTTCTGCGGCTTGCTCACACCCTGCACGACGAAGTGGAGTGCCGCATCATGGGGGCAGCGCGTATACGTGATGTGGTGTTCGAAGCGCTCAAGGGGGAGCAGGGGCAAGCGCTACGCGCGCTGGTCAGCGGCCATGGCCACTATGCGAGAATCGTGCAGGTGCTTTCCCACCTGCATGCTCATTTTGCCGATCCGTTTTCGGTGGAACAGCTGGCCCAGCAGGCCAACATGAGCGTCTCGACCTTTCATCAGCACTTCAAGCAGATCACCCGGGCTTCCCCAGCGCAGTACGTGAAGCGGCTGCGGCTATTGAAGGCTCAGCAGCTATTGCGGCAGGACCGCCATAACGTCAACCAGACCGCCCTGGCCGTCGGCTACCGCAGCGTGCCTCAGTTCAGCCGCGACTATAAGCGTTACTTTGGCGAGCCACCGCTACAGCATCGCCGACAGGAGCAGGCCATGGGCGCCTGACAAGCGCCCTGTCGGCGACCCAAGTGCGCTTATTTGGCAAAAATCTGGCTCTTGTCCTTGAACGCCTTGAACTCCAGCGCATTGCCGCAGGGGTCGAGCAGGAACATGGTGGCCTGTTCACCCACTTCTCCCTTGAAGCGGATATAGGGCTCGATCACGAAATCGGTATCGCGGGCTTTCAGGCGCTCGGCCAGCGTTTCCCACTCATCCCACTCCAGGATGACACCAAAATGCGGTACCGGCACATTGTGGCCATCCACCGGGTTGGTATGCGCGCTTTCCTGCCCAGGCGTCTTGGGATGCTCGTGAATCACCAGCTGGTGGCCAAAGAAGTTGAAATCCACCCAGTGGTCACTGGAGCGCCCCTCTTCCAGACCAAAGACATCGTTGTAGAAAGCGCGTGCCAGCGGCACATCGTAAACGGGGATTGCCAGGTGGAAAGGGGAAAGGCTCATGAGAAGCTCCTGTTATCGGGTATGCCGCGATGTGCTGCGTTTAGGGTTGGTTCAGCCATCCTAAAAGCCGCCATGCAAAAATAAAATCAATTGTTTTTTGATAAACTCACAAAAAATATTGATGAGTTACCGATCATGATTCGTGAGCTTAAAACGCTTGTCGCCGTGGCCCAGCACGGCACTTTTGCCGCTGCCGGACAGCAGACCGGGCTGACCCAGGCGGCCGTCAGCGCCCAGATGAAGCGCCTGGAAGCGGAGCTGGGGGTCACACTATTCGAGCGCAGCGGTCGCAATGCCGTCCTCACCTCGCAGGGCCAGGCCACCCTGCAGCAAGCCCGCGCCCTGCTGGCGCTGTACCGAACGCTGGGAGCAGCAGGCACCGACCAGGCACCCGGCACGCTCATCACGCTAGGCGCCATTGCCTCGTATCAACGTACGCTGCTGCCGGACGTGCTGGCACATTTTCACCGTCACTTTCCCCACTGCCGCAGCCGGGTGGTCCCTGGGCTGTCACTGGGGCTGATGAGCCAAGTGGACGCAGGAGAGCTCGACATGGCCGTGATCATTCGGCCGCCTTTCTCGCTGCATAGCGACCTGCGCTGGCAGCCACTGGCCCATGAACGCTTTCGCCTGTTGGTACCGCAGGGCTGGTCAGGGAGCGATTGGCGAGCATTGCTGGAGCGTCATCCGTTCGTGCGTTACGACCGGACATCCTTTGGGGGGCGGCAGGTCGAGCGCTTCTTGCGCGATCAGCACTGCCAGGTGCGCGATGTGTGTGAAGTCGATGAGCTGGATGCCATCGTTCGGCTGGTGGCCAACGGCGTGGGCGTGGCGCTGGTGCCAGAGCCTCGTGCCCTCGACCACTGGCCCAGCGGCATCAGGGCAGTCAGCCTCGATGAGCACACCTTTCACCGGGACATCGGAGTGGTGTATCGCGGCGATAGCCCAGGCCACGAGGCCGCCCGCGCCCTGACCGTGTTACTGATGGAATACGCACCCCAGGGCTGAATAAAACGCACAACGCCAGCCCGAAGGCTGGCGTTGTATCGACCAACGACAGGCGTTGTACTTACGCCTGCGTTACCTCTTCTTCCTGCTCGCTGTCCTGAGCTTCCGCTTCGTCAGCGGGCTCGGCTTCCTGCTCCGCCTCGTCAGCGGCCTCTTCGACGTCACTGGCCTCGACGGCATCACCCGCCTGCAGGTTCATGGGCTCGTCAAGCTGCAGGGTTTGTGCCGTATAGGCACGCACGTCACGCAGCAGCTCCGGATTTTCCGCCAGTTTCTGGCCGTAGGACGGCACGATAGCGGTCAGGGTAGACTGCCACTCCTCGCTAGCTACCTGTTCGGGGAACACACGCCCCAGCAGGTTCAGCATGATCGACGGAGCGGTGGAAGCGCCAGGCGAGGCACCCAGCAGCGCCGACATGCTGCCATCGGCAGAGCTGATGATTTCGGTACCAAACTGCAGCACACCGCCCTGCTCTTCATCGTCACGAATGATCTGCACGCGTTGGCCCGCTGTCCACAGCGACCAGTCATCGGGGTTGGCTTCCGGGTAGAAGTCCTGCAGGGCTTCGAAACGATCTTCTTCCGACATCATCACCTGGCTGACCAGATAGCGCACGAGATCAAAGTTATCGACCCCGACCTGCATCATCGGCCAGGTGTTGTTCAGCGTCATGGAGCCGAACAGGTCGGTCCAGGAGCCCTCTTTCAGGAACTTGCTGGAGAACGTGGCAAACGGGCCAAAGAACAGCGCGGGTTCACCGTCCAGATAGCGGATGTCCAGGTGAGGCACCGACATGGGCGGTGAGCCTTCACCGGCCTTGCCATACACTTTCACCAAGTGCTGAGACACAACGTCCGGGTTGGTGGTGTAGAGGAACTGGCCGCCCACCGGGAAGCCGCCGTAGCCTTCCACTTCAGGAATGCCGGTTTCCTGCAGCAGCGGCAGCGCCGCACCGCCCGCACCGATGAAGACGAAACGCGCATCGACGGTGAACTCATCACCGCTGGCCAAATCGGCGATACGAACCTGCCAGGTATCGTCGTCATTGCGCTCGAAGCCGCGCACTTCGCTGTTCAGACCCAGCGTGAAGTTGTCGCCCTGGGCCAGAGACTCGATCATCTGGCGCGTTTGTGCACCGTAGTTCACCTCGGTGCCCATCTGCATGCGCGTTGCTGCCACCGGGGTGCCGTCGTTCTCGCGACCGGCCATGACCAGCGGCATCCACTCGGCCAGCTCCTGCCAATCTTCGGAGTATTCCATCCCGGCGTAGAGTGGGTTCTGTACCATGGTGGCGTGACGCTCGCGCAGGAACGCCACGTCGTCTTCACCCCATACCAGGCTCAAATGGGGAGAGGTGTTGATGAACGAGCCTGGCTCGCCGAGCATGCCACGGTCCACCTGGTGCGCCCAGAACTGGCGAGACACCTCGAACTGTTCGGTCACGTTGACCGCACGCTCGATGGCCACGCTGCCGTCAGGTTGCTCGGGGGTATAGTTCATTTCGCAGAAAGCCGAGTGCCCGGTACCGGCGTTGTTCCAGCCGTTGGAGCTTTCAGCGGCGACTTCGTCCAGCCGTTCGTAGAGGTGTATGCTCCACTCCGGCTCCAGCTCCTGGAGATAGGTGCCCAGCGTGGCGCTCATGATGCCGCCACCAATCAGCAGGACATCGACCGGTTCATCGGCCGACACGGGCATTGCTGCAAGCGCCAGCAGCGGCGAGCAGAGTAAAAGACTTAAACGTTTTTGCATGTCATGTCCCTGACGATACAGAAATGACGTGCCGGAGCAGTGAGCGCCCAGCGTCGAGGGGGGGTATATTGTCGACGAAAGTCTAACAAAAAACCGCGGGCGCGGAAACATAAAAGAACGCTTAAATGAGAATGAAAGGAATTAACGTATGAAACCCGAAGACCTCGAAAAGCTGGTCTCACGCAAAATGCCCTTTGGTAAGTACGAAGGATGGCTGATAGCTGATTTACCGGGCCCCTACCTCAACTGGTTTGCCCGGGAGGGCTTTCCCACCGGGGAGATTGGCCACTTGCTGCACTTGATGCATGAAATCGACCATAACGGCCTGAGTGGCCTGCTCGACCCGCTGCGCAAGGCGTGAGTCAACGGCGATTCATGGCCTCCTCGCGCTCGGCCAGGTAGTGCTGTGCATGGGTCGCGGGGTCCTGCGGAAAGCGACCCAGCGCCACGGCCTTTTCGAAAAATCCACGGGCCGGACGATCCTCGCCACGCCGACTGATGACCAACGCCGCGACCAGAGGCCGCCCTGCCGCCACGTCCTCCTCCATGAGCCATTCAAGCGCATTGGCCACTTGCGCAATGGTGCCCGGCGGGGTGAGCCCCAGGGCAGCCGCCACTTGCTGGTAGGTCATGGGCAGGGCCTGCCGAGGCGCTTGCTCGAGCAGCGCGCGCACTCGGCAGGCGAGCAAAGCCGTTGCCTGCATGGCGGTCACCTCCGATGGAGAGTGTCTGGTTGAGTGCATGTCAGCGTCCCTCATGGCGGCATCCTGGATCAGGCGGGAAAAGTAGCCACGCTACCACATCGCTGGCTATGCTGGGCAGACACGTCATGTTGCCAAGGGGAAAGGGATGACCAGAACATTCACAAGAACATCCACCAGATCATTCAACCGTACACGCAACAAAAGCCGCTGGCCCAGCGCGCTGGTCTGGCTGAGCCTGGTGGCGCTGTTGGCGGCCGTGGCCATGATGGCCGTCGCTGGCCCGGCATATCGCTGGCAATGGGTAGGGCTGGGCGAGGCATTTACGTTGCTGCGCAATGGCGTGTTCACGGCCATGGCCGCGCTGGCCTTGAGCGTGCTGGCGCTGCTCATCAGTGCCGTCACTAGACGGGCAGGCACCGCCAGCGCGGCACTGCTCGTCCTGCTGGCCACGGCGGCACTGCTTTATTTACCTTGGCAGCAGTGGCAACGTGCCCAGCAGGCACCTGTCATACATGACATCACCACCGATACACAGAACCCACCGGCTTTTTTGGCCCTTCGTGAAGCCCGCGAGGCTGCCCCCAATGCTGTCGACTACCCGGGCGAAGCCACGGCACGGCAGCAGCAGGCCGCCTACCCTCAGATTCAGCCGCTGCAGGTGGAGGCTGACGCCACTACTGTGCTGGCGGCGGTACAGGCGGAAGTCGAGGCTGCGGGCTGGCAGATTGCCGACATCTCCTCAGACCGGCTGGAGGCCACAGCCACTACTCGCTGGTTTGGCTTCGAGGACGATGTGGTGATTCGCTTGACCGAACTGGCTTCGGGCACGCAAGTGGACATGCGTTCGGCCTCTCGCCTGGGCGCCAGCGACGTGGGCACCAACGCACTGCGCATCGAGACCTTCATGGCCGACCTGCGTGAACGCTTGGGTGGCACGCTATAGCAACGTATCGATGGGCCGCTTGCCATCCAGCAGGGTGATGTCGCGGTCAATGATCGAGGGAGTCTGCACGACTCTCAGCAGGGCATGGGCGACATTGGCACGCGAGATGCGATTATCACCGGCTTCTTCGACACTACTGGCAAACTTGTGGCTGGGGGCATCATCGGTGAGCCGCCCCGGCTTGAGAATCACGTAGGAGATATTGCTACGGCGCAGGTGCGCATCGGCAGCGAACTTGGCCGCCATATAGGGGCGCATGTTCTGCGGGGCTTCCAGAGGTTTTTCAGCGCGCAGCGCACTGACCATGATATAGCGTGACAGCCCGCGCTGGCTGGCGATATCCGCCGCGCGGATGGCGCCGAACAGGTCGATCAACAGGGTTTTGTCCGGCCCGGTATGCGGCCCGGATCCTGCGGTGAACACGACCTGGTCGCACCCTTCGAAGGCATGCTCCAGCTCACCTTCCAGGTCGGCGATGACGGTGGGAATGCCGCGCTCTTCGAACCATGCCGCCTGCTCCTGATGACGGATCATCGCCTTGATGGGCGTGCCTGCCTGTTTGGCCAGAGCACAAAACTGCTGACCAATTTGGCCATTGGCACCTATCACTAGCGTCGTCATCTTGCCTCCTCGTCTTTGGTCACTCCTTATCAGTGTAGGCAAGCGCGTTAAAGTTCAACCGTTTGACATGCAAACAGCGAACGCCGGGGCGTTCGCTGTCGAGGAAGGGGCCGTGGAGAACCGGCTATTTCAAGCGGGCGGGCTGTGGCTGTGGCTGTAGTTGAGACCGAGACTGCGAGGGCAGCGCTACAGGCTGACGCCCGGCATCGTGGCTCACCTGAAAGCGGCTGACCAGGGAGTGCATGTCACCCGCACGCTCATCCAGCGTGTGGCTTGCCGTGGTGGCCTCCTGAACCAGGCGCGCGTTCTGGTGAGTCACCTGATCCAGCTGCGAAATCGCCTGATTGATCTGATCGATGCCGGCTGACTGCTCTTTGGTGGCATCGGCGATCTCGGTTACATAACGGGTGACCTCGGTGAGGCTGTCGATGATCTCTTGCAGGTGCTGGCTGGAGGCCGTCACCAGCTGCTCGCCTTCACTGACTTTTTGCACGCTGTCGTCGACCAGATGGCGAATCTGGGCGGCCTCTTCAGCGCTGCGCCCTGCCAGCTTGCGAACTTCCTGGGCGACCACCGCAAACCCACGCCCTTGTTCTCCCGCGCGGGCCGCCTCGACCGACGCATTCAGGGCCAGCAGGTTGGTCTGGAAGGCGATATCGTCGATGGCCTTGATGATCGAGGTGATTTTCTCGCTGGCCTGGCGGATGTCGCTCATGGCTGCAGTGGTACGCTGGGCCACATCCCCGGCTGAGCGCGCCCGGCCATCGACGTTGGTGCTGGCATCCTTGGCCTGGTCGGCGTAGTCCGCCGTCTGTTTGACCGTGGCGGTAATCTGTTCGAGGCTGGACGCGGTTTCTGCCAACGAAGCCGCCTGCTGGTCGGTACGCTGAGACAGGTTCTCGTTGCCAGCAGCAATCTGGCGGCTACTGGCAGCAATGGCTTCGGCACTTTCACGAATCTGCGCCACCATGGCTTCGAAGGTGTCCATCATCTGATTGAACGCCTGGGCGGTTTGCCCTGCTTCATCATTGTGGGCCAGCGCCAGACGCATGGAGAGGTCGGCATTTTCACCCGCAGCACCGCTGATGCTTTCCATTTGACGGCGCATGGCGACCAACGGACCCAGTACCCGCACCAGCGTGCGCCAACCAAAAATGGCCAGCACGCTGATGACGGCCAACGTGACCATCACTAGCAGCGTACGGCCAGCGTTGGCCAACGTTTCCGCTTCGCTGCTGGCACTGGCGGCACGCTCGACGGTGTAGGATTCGATATCGTTCAGCACGTCGCGCATCTCGCTGGACG
The DNA here is from genome assembly GCF_014651795.1 of Vreelandella hamiltonii. NCBI lineage: Bacteria > Pseudomonadati > Pseudomonadota > Gammaproteobacteria > Oceanospirillales > Halomonadaceae > Vreelandella > Vreelandella hamiltonii. The sequence continues at coordinate 143,549 of NZ_BMXO01000004.1, forward strand.
CCTGCGCAACGCTCGTGAGAGCCGTCTGTACCTGCTCCCGTTGGGCAAGCTGCTGTTGACGCAATGCGTAAACGGAGTTGGCATCTTCCACCATCAGCGCGTTCAGGTCAGCAATCACCGAGTCCAGCTCACCGATCAGCGCACGCTGTTCGACGGTAGTACTCGGCGCCTCCGCGATGGCGGCCAGCGACTGGCGCGCCAGCGTCACCTGCTGGGCGATTTCATTGGTACGCAAATTGACCAGCGCATCCACACTCTCCACCTGCCTCATCTGGCGCCCCAGATCTGACAAGGTGGCCAGCGCCATACGCGCATTACCGCTCAAGCGACCAATGTCCACCCTAGAGGCGAACATGGTATCCAGCAGCTGCGTGGGTAGCGTGGTCGTGCCCTCTTCACGCCAGGCTTCCATCAGCTCACGCTGACGACGCTCTTCACGAACCTGCGCCAGCGCCGTGCGGCCGGCAATGTCTTCAGCGCTGTGCATCACCGTGGTGATGGCGGTCTGCATCCTCTGCAGCTGCTCCGCCATTTGTGCAGACAGGCTCAAGACGTCACGCCGTACCCCTTCCAGTGTTTCATCACCCGCCAGCAAACTCTGATAGTGGGTATCCAGCGCACTCAGCTGGCTCGATAGCGCCGATTGGCTACTGCGCTCCAATCCATCTCGTGCGCTGGCAAAGCGTTCGTTCAACGCACTACGCGACGTCACGCTGTCCAGCTCTTCCACGCTGTCGGCCGCCAGCAGGTCGGCATGGCGCTGACCAAACGCGCCCATGGTCAGCACCATGCTGCGGCTGGCATCCTGCAAAGGAAGTACATCGCTGGTGATCAGGTGCTGGACGTTGATCAACCGCTGATTGGTCATCCAGCCAGTGCCTGCCAGTACCACCGCGCCCAAAACGGCGGCCGCGAATAGGCTAATGAGCATGGCTCGTATGCTTATCGTCTTTTTCATCAGGGGTATTCGCTGTGTCAGAGGTTATGCTATTCAAAGGATGCTGCGACGTTCGCCCAATCGACCGGCTCGAACTGGCCGTTACGAATGACGGTTGCCCACACGGCATCGCTGGCCTGATGGTCTCCTTCCCCCAGGGTCAGCGGCTCACCCACGCCAATATCGATGGTACCCAAGCCCAGCAAGCCTTCCACGATGGCTTGCCTATCCGGGTTTTCACCGGCGGCTTTCACCCCTTCCACGAACAGCTTGGCGGCCAGATATCCCTCCAGCGAGATGAAATCCGGCTCGCTGCCGGGCACATGCGCTGCCAACGCCTGGCGGTACTCTTCCACGGCTGGCAGATCAGCATCCAGTGGCGGCACGACCTGAGTCACGATCACGCCTTCGGCCAGTGGCCCCAGCGCCTCCAGCAGGGCCTGGCTACCCACGAAAGAGACGTTCAGAAACACGCTATCCGGCAGGTCCTGACGCGCTTCGCGGATAAAATCGGCAGCGGGGCCAAAGGTGCCGACAATGATCACCGCACGAGGCACGACAGGTGCCTGAAGAATGGTTGCCAGCCCTTGGTGAACATTGCGGGTACCGCGTGTAAAACGGCCGTGGGCCAGCTGTGAGGTGTCGGTGAAGCCCTCTTCGTGCAAGGCGCGCAGCGCGCCATTGTAACCTGCATCACCAAAGCTGTCGTTCTGCGTGAAAAAGGCGATCTCTTCGGGCTGGATACCCGCTTCCAATAGCCCCGCCACCATGGCGGCGGTTTCCTGCACATAGCTTGCTCGGTAGTTGATCACATAGCGGTCGGGGGGTGAACGACGCAAGATACCCGCGCCGGTAAAGGCGCCGTACAGCAGCGTGCTGTGCTGGTTATGGATGGGGATGGTCACGGCAGCAGTGGGCGTGCCGACGTTACCGATGGCCGCCAGCAGGGAGCTATCACTGATCAGCTGCCGGGTATGCGCGGCGGCGGGTAGCGGCGAGTATTGATCGTCGAAGGCTTGCAGTACCAGCGACTGCCCGTTGACGCCACCTTCGGCATTTACTTTGGCAAAATAAGCCTCGATACCCTGCTGCATGCCGATCCCCAAGGGAGCGGCTGCACCACTCAGCGGCGCAACGATGCCTACTTTCAACTCCGCTGCCGCCACGGGCGACACCAGCCCCCATGCCAGCAATACCAATACTCGTGATATTTTCATTTTTTTATCCTCAGGGTTTAGCCTTTCATCGGCCAAAACGCCTAAGACTTTAGTCACAACCTAAAGATACTGATGTTCCTAATCAGGACGGCTCAGGGCAAAGCGGTCGCTGACTCTCACATAGTCGCTACCTGCCAGACGACCTACTGGCTGCAGCGTATCCAAGTGAACGTGGCGGCCATCCCAGACGGACTCATCGGCGTGGATCGATACCACTTTGACCAGGATCAGGCTGCCTGCCAGCGGCTGATCCCCGAAGCGGATCACCTGTACTCGCTGGCAGCCAAAGGCGATGGGCGCCGCCGCAATACGCGGCACGCGCACACCGGGCATGGCCATCTTTTCCAGTCCTGCCAAGGCAAACTCGTCTTCCTGGGGCGGCAGGCTGGCGCTGGTGGTATTGAGCGCTTCGATCAAGCCTTCGGTGCCCACATGCACCACGCACTCGCCGACGTCTTCCAGGTTGCGCAGGGTGTCCTTGGGCTGGGCGCTGCCATCCAGCAGCGGCGCAAAAGCCAGAATGGGAGGGTCGATACTGGCCACGTTGAAAAACGAAAACGGCGCCAGGTTGGCGTTGCCCTGGCCATCCTGGGTGGCCACCCAGGCAATGGGCCTTGGGCAAATGCTGCCCGACAGCAGGCGATACAGTGTTCCGGCACTCAGTGGAGAGGTTTCCAGCAGGGTATCCATGAAGACTCCTTATCAGGCCATAGGAACCAGGTAATCATTGTTGTAGAGACCGAGTGTTACTAGGCCGTCGAGCCGTCCTGCTGTCAAGTGTGCTAGCCTTGTAAGTTCATAAGTTACCAGAGAATTGAATGCTCACTATTTCCAATAGCGTCACGCTGGCCGATTGGGAAATCGATATCAGCCAGATTCGAGCCCAGGGAGCGGGCGGCCAGAACGTCAATAAAGTCGCCTCTGCCGTGCATCTGCGCTTCGACATTGCGCGCTCGACGCTGCCCCCTGCCTACAAGGAGCGGCTGATGGCGCTGTCCGACCAGCGGATCAGCAAGGAGGGCGTGGTCATCATCAAGGCGCAGAGCTTTCGCACGCTGGAGCTGAACAAGGAAGACGCCTTGAACCGCTTGCAGGCGTTGATTCAAAGCGTGGCTCGTACGCCGAAGACACGCCGCCCTACCAAGCCCACCAAAGGCTCCCAGCGGCGGCGGGTGGATCACAAGACCCGCAAAGGCAAGATCAAGTCACTGCGTGGTAAAGTGCCGCTGGGTTGACGCCCTCCGTGAACCCTTCCCCCATTTCGAACCGGATACCACGCCCCCCATGCTCAACCAGCCTCGCCCTGTGTCACCCTGCCGCCATATTTGCCAGATCAACCCCGAGACGGCGCTGTGCAGCGGCTGCGGGCGCACTCTGGATGAGATTGCCTGCTGGGGCAGCATGACCGATGCAGAGAAAGCGCCCGTCTGGACGCGTATCGAACAGGCCGGTTACCTGGACATCGGCGATGACGCTACTCCTTGACCGGCGCAGGCTGGGCGTGCCGATCACTCAAGATATGGTGCAGCTCGCCACAGGCGACCATCGGGTCGTCGCAGTTGATCACGATGGTGGAATCGGCCAGCACATAGCTGCGCCCGGTAATGGTATTTTCCACCACCTGATAGGCACCTTCCTGGTGGGTGCCTGTAAAGGTGCCGATAAACCCGGTTTCTCTCAACGAGACGGTTTCCAGCTTGTCGCCCGGCGCCAGCCGCCCTTCATGATGCATCAGCGCCAACCGCGCCGAGGTGCCGGTGCCGGTGGTGCTGCGGCAAATCACGCCGGGGTGTACGTAGGTGGCAGAGCGCGAACGCACATAGCCCTGCGCCACCTGCTCCTCAGGACCCATGAAGTGTAGAAAGGGCAGCGGCCCCACATCGCCCAGAGTGTAGTGGGAAAACCCTCGGTGGGCCTGGATGGCCTCGATGATCTTGTGGGCACAGGCCGCCAACGCGGCTTCTTCGTCCCGTACCAGCTTGAAGCCCAGCGCCTCGGCATCGACCAGCGCGTAGAAGCCGCCGCTGTAGGCTACCGAGTAGGTGACGTCGCCAATGCCTGGCACCAGAAGAGTATCGCGATAGCTGTCGATATAGCTGGGCAAACCTTCACAGGTCACCGACTCCACGACCCCGTTGCGCACTCGCGCTTCGATCTGCACCAGGCCTGCCGGGGCTTCCAGCTTGAAGCGCTGAAGCCCCTCCTGCTTGGGCACGATCCCCATTTCCAGAACGGCCGTGGCCGTGCACAAGGTGTTGGAGCCGGAGTAAATCGGGTAACCCATCACCTCCATGATGATGTACCCCGCCACCGCTTCAGGGTGAGTAGCAGGCACCAGCAGGTCGACCGACATTTCCGGAATGCCATAGGGTTCGCCCAGCAGTAGCTGCCGGAGGCCATCGGCGTCGTCACGCAGATACTCCATTTGCTGGCGCACCGTGCTGCCGGGCAGCGTATCGATCCCGGCGGTGACGATACGGCTCACGTCGCCCCCCGCGTGGGTGTCCAGCAGCTTGATGGTATGCACGGTATTCACTGGCGAGGCTCCCGTTCCGATTGAAGAGCGGCAGATTGGAGAGCAGCCGACTGAAGCGCGAACGGCGCCCCATGGGCCTCCCACTGGGCATCGGGCACAATCACGATCTTGCCCAGATAGTCGCTGCCGCGATTGACGAAGTAGCGCTCCGCCGCGTGCAGCTGCGACAGCTTGAACGTCCCGTGCAGCACCGGCTTCAGCTCGCCGCTGCGAATCCAGGCGATCAGCTGTTCGGCTTCTTCACGGGTGCCATGGGAGACCCCGACGATTTGCACCTGATACAGGTAGATACGCGTCCACATGACTTCGCTGAGATTGCCACCGCTGGCACCGGCGATGGCCAGCCGGGGGTACGTGGTGCGCTGCGACATATCGCCGATCATGGTGTCGATGAACAGGTCGGTCATGTCGCCCCCCACCAGGTCCATGACCGCATCGATGGGCCGCCCTTCGGTGGCCTGCAGCACGCGCTCGACGAAGGTGGGCAAATCGCCTCGGTCGATCACCGCCTGCGCGCCCAGCCCGCATAGGGCATCGGCCTTGCTGGGCTGGCTGACGGCATAAGGGATAGCGCCGATGATCCGGCACAGCTGAATCAGCGCCGTCCCTACACCTCCGCTGGCCCCACTGACCAGCACCCGCTCGCCAGCCCGCACGTTGGCCGCCGTCATCATGTGGTAGGCGGTCTGATAGGAGCACATTCCCATGGCCGCCAGAGGGGCATCTGGTAATTCAGGGTTGGCGATGTGATGAAACTGGTCGGCAGGCACCACGATATATTCCGCGAACCCCCCATCGGCACCATGTCCGTAGTAATCCGGCATCAGGTTGATATCGCGACGATCATCGGGGTAGAGATTGAAATCCAATAGCCCCCGCTCACCCACTCGCTGCGCATCGACACCCTCGCCCACCGCCACGATGTGCCCCACCACATCGGCCCCCTGGATACGCGGAAAGCTCAAGGTGGGGGCACCGCCCATGGCGAACGAGGTGACCTCCTCCTTGCCCTTGGTGGGGTAAAGCCCTTCGCGGGCCTTACGGTCAGTGTTGTTCTTCGCGGTCGCCGTGACGCGCACCAGCACCTGACCGGCCCCAGGCTGCGGCGTGGGCACGTCCTGCCGGTAGTGCAACATGTCCACATCGCCATGACCGGTCAGCAGCATGGCCGACATGCTGGAGGGGATAGAAATGGAGGTGGTGGAATCATTGGCAGCGTTGGTGACACGTGAGGTTCTGCGGTCCGTATTGGCCATGGGCTGGCTCCTGATCGGTGCATATACCACGACAATAACAAACGCCCGGTCAGGTTCAAGACATCCAGCCGCAACGGCGGCCAACAATACCGGGTGATCGCTTCCCTACCGCTTGCGCCGTTTTCCCTCTGGGGCGTCAACTTTTCGCCAATGGTGATCAGCCCCCAAAAGGTTCAAGCTCATCCCTCATGGGCACCTCCCAGCCCCCCGCCAAGGAACGGTATGCTTCATTTCAGCTCTGCCTATCATCGCCGCCTGACCTGGACCTATTTTGGACTGTTCATCGCTATCGGTATGACTGGCGGGCTGCTGGGGCCTGCCCTGCCCCACCTGGCCAGCGCCAGCGGCTCTTCCATGAGCCAGATTGCCGTGCTGTTCACGGCGCGTGCTGTAGGTAACATGAGCGGCGCTTTGGTCACCGGAGTGCTGATGGACCGCTTCAACGGGCATCGCGTGCTGCTCATCATGGGCATACTCACCGTGGCCGGGTTGGCGCTGGCGCCCTTGAGCCCACTACTCGTGTTGCTGGCGCTGCTGTTCATGCTGCTGGGCTTTTCTGAAGTGTCGCTGAATGCCGGGGGCAATACGCTGCTGCTGTGGCTGCACCGAGACGCCGCAGGTCCCAATGTGAGCGCGCTGCACTTCTGCTTCAGCGTTGGCAATATGCTGACCCCGCTGGTGATGGTGGCAGCGCTGTCACTGACCGGCCAGTTTCACTGGACCTTCTGGGTGGTGGGGCTTTGCGTCGCCGGGATGCTGTGGCCGTTATCACGCTTTGCCAGCCCCACCATGCCAGCGCCCTCCTCGCCGAGCAGCAGCATTGGCGCGCACAAGCATCGTGATCCGTTGCTGCTGGGCATCTTCATGGTGTTGTTCGCCCTCTACGTGGGCATCGAGGTGACCTTTGCTGGCTGGGTGACGGCCTATGGCGCGCTATCAGGAGTGCCCGGCGAGCAGGCCACGCTGCTGGCGACACTATTCTGGCTGGCGCTCTCGGCAGGACGCTTGCTGGCCATTCCGCTACTGCGCTGGTGCGCGCCCTGGCAAGTACTGGTCGGCTGCCTGGCCATTGGGCTCAGCGCCGCTGGCGGCTGGCATGCAGGGGTGCTTTCATTGGCCCCAGGCGCGCTGCTGTTTGGCCTCTCCGCCTCGGCTTTTTTCCCCACCCTGTTTGCGCTGTGCAACCACACCATGGTGATGCGGGGCCGCACCACCGGCGCCATCTTTACGGCCGCGGGCTGCGGGGCACTGATCATTCCTTCGCTGACGGGCCCACTACTGGACACCGCCGGGCCCGGCGCGTTTCCCGTGCTGCTAGCCTCGCTATGGCTGTTGATTGGCCTTGGGCTTTGTCTGTTGACGCTACGCCTGCGTATCCTGGCTCAGTCTACTGCCGATCCTTAACGCCGTAGGCCGAACGCAGCCCATTTTCGGACAACGTCTAGAACCAGGCTTTACGTTTGAACCACCAGATCAGCACAACGCCAATGCCCAGCATGAACCCCAGTACGAAGAAATAACCATACGGGTAGGCAAGCTCGGGCATGTATTCGAAGTTCATGCCATAAATACCGGCAATAAAGGTCAGCGGCACGAAAATGGCGGTAATGACGGTCAATACCCGCATGGTGATGTTCAACTGATGCGACGAAATCGAGATGTAGCCATCCACCAGATCACCACAGATGTCGTAATACATCTGGGTCAAGGAGTGCAGACGCTCGAAGCGTTCCTCCACATCGGTGATGGCATGCAGCGTCTCGCTCTCCCCCCGCGGAAGGTGCGCGTAGTCGTAGGCCGTCAGCTCCTGAGTGATGCCCTTGTGGTAACTGAACACTCGCCGCATCTTGACCAACCGAGAGCGGTACGCGGTAATCCGACGCATCAGCACGTCATTGCCGTTTTCCAGCAGCTCGTCTTCCAGGTCGCTCAGCTCGGTCTCGAACTCCAGCAGGCTGTCGATATAAAAGCCCGCCGAGGTATACATGACACGCAAGGCAACCTGCTCGGGAGAGCGCGACAGTAGCCGCGCACCCTGGTCGTTGAGCAATCGCTCGATGCTCAGCGCATGGCCAGGATGCAGCGTGACCAGAAAGCGTTCACCAACGAAAAAGCACAGCTGCTGAGGCACGAAGTTGAGCTGAGCATCGAAGGAGGAAATGCCTCGGTAGATGATCAGCGTATGATTCTCGAACTCTTCGATCTTGGGTGGATGACGCACCTTGTGGGCATCCTGTATCGCCATGGGGTGGCACGCAAACCCTTCGAGCACCTCACGCTCGCTGGCTTCGCTTTCACCTTGCATGTCCACCCAGATATGCGCGCCCTCCAGGCGTTTCCAGGCATTGATCAGCGAGAGGTCGCCTTCGCGCACTTCTCCCTCGGGTATGGTCATCAGACATCGAATCATGTGCTTTCCTTGACTTCGCTGGCGTTGGTTGACGGCAGCACAGGGCTTGCTAGCCGCGCCTGCGCCTTGCCTGCCCGTTTGGCTTCATACATCGCCACATCGGCTCGTTTCAACAGTTCCTGAGGGGTTTCTTCTCCGCCAGGCACATACTCGGCCACGCCGATACTGGTACTGACCTCGAGCACTATGTCGCCCATGGTCAGCGGATCTTCAATAGTGCGGATCAGCTTCTGCGCCAGCGGTTCGATGGCGTCGTTGTCCATGTTCTCCAGTATCAGCACAAACTCATCCCCTGCCCAACGGGCCACGAAGTCCGTTTCACGCAGCGCGGCTTGCAAGCGTCTGGCGATGTCGCGCAGCAGCTCATCGCCCATGGCATGTCCATACAGGTCATTGATTCGTTTGAACCCATCCAGGTCGAGAAACATGACCGCCAGCGGTACGAGACTCCGCCGAGTACGCGCCATGGCCTCTGGCAAGCGTTCGTCGAGGGCGCGGCGGTTAGGCAGCTCCGTCAAGACATCTTGTCTGGCCTCCTGGTCTCGCAGGCGCGCCAACTGCTGACGCTCGGTAATGTCATGGATGAACAGGCTGCGTCGCCATCGCCCACTGAGTTCGTAGCGCTGGTGGCGAATCTCTACCGGCAAGCGCCCACCATCTCGACGCCGGGCTTCCCATTCAATGGGTGAAGGATCGTCCTGCCCGGGCACGCCTGCAGGAAACATCAGATCGGTAATGGGGCGGGCCAACGCCTCCTTGCGCGACCAGCCGAACATGGCTTGTGCGGCGCGATTCCAGTCCAGCACCCGGCCACGATCATCGATACTCAGGTAGGCATCGTAAGCCGACTCGATGACCAGGTTGAGCTCGCGGGTACGTCGCTCGATCTGCTGCTCCAGACTACGATGCAGCGCCGCAAGGTCGCGTTTGAAGCTGGCATTGCGCTTCTCTTGCTGAATCAAGCGCTCGCGCAAATGAATTTCACCGGACACCACATCGGCCAGGTCCTGTAGCGCGGTGAACTCCTGGGGGGTTAGTTCGCGGGGCCGGGTATCCATGGCACACAGGGAGCCCAACACCAGCCCCTGGGTGGTTTTCAGAGGGATGCCGACGTAGAAGCGGATGCCGTCGGGTTTGATGACATAAGGGTTACTGGCAAAGCGCGGATCCTGCAGCGCATCGTTGACGACCAGCGGCGCTTCCGCCAGCACGGTATAGGCACAAAACGCCACGTCGCGGGGAGTTTCCGAAAGCTCCAGCCCCACCTGAGACTTGAACCACTGTCGGTCGGTATCCACGAGTGTCACCGTGGAGAGTGGTACCCTCAACAGCACGGTGACCAACCGAGTCACTCGGTCGAATACCGGCTCATTGGGGGTGTCCAGTAACGCCAGCTCTTGTAAAGCAGCAATACGCAACGCTTCATTGGATGGCAACAGGTGGCTCATGGTGGTTAAACCCGATATATAGTTAACACTCCTTTGTGTATTTCAAACCCCTTCGTCATCATAGCGCGAAACTGCACAGCCTGCCTAACGCGTTGATTTTTTTAACACCTTGCCTGAAGGGAGCCACCACGCCACGAGGATACTCACCAGGCTCGAGAGCAGCAGCGCCCCCACGAAGGGACCGAGGGTAGGAATACTGCCAGGAAACGTGGCGGCCATGATGCCTGCCATCAAGGAGCCTTGCCCCAGCCAGCCCGGCAATACTGCCCCCACCAGCCCCGCCACGCCACCGCTGATCGCCGCCAGCGGCGACATGCGTTGCCACAGGCCCAGCAGCACTGGCACCACGATGGCCGCACACAGCAAGTCGGCTATCAAAAACAGCCTCAGTACCGATAGCCCTTGCAAGGCGATGAGGATCACCGGCACCATCAGCAGCACCGTGATCCAGCGCGCTGCATGCAACGCTTTTGGCTGATCTCCCGTTGCCCACAGCGAGGCAATGCCGTTTTGCAACGTATCCACGCTGGAAGTCACCAGCGTGACGGCTAGCACCAGAGCCGGGAGTGTGATCCAGACAGGAGCCTCTGCCAACAGGGCAAAAAAGGGCATCGGTGGCTCGCCCAGGCTCACCCCACTGAGTGCCGCCATCATGCCGACACCACCAATCACCATGACCACCAGCACCGTCATGACGGCCCCCAGCCACGCGCCACGGCCAAGACTGGCGCTATCCTGAGCCGCCCAGAGCCGCTGCCAGTAGCCCTGGTGAAACAAATTGGCCGCGGTCACGGCAATGATCAGCGTCAGCGCCACGCTCAGCGACGCCCCGAGGGGGACGTCCGGTAGCGCCGCATCGCTGGGCATGGAAGGCAGGCGCCATAACGTGACGCCCGCCACGGCGCATAACAGTATCAAGAGCAGCCAGGCCTGCCAGCGGTCGGTGGCCAAACTGGCGCGCAGGCCACCGAGCACGGTATAGATGAGGGTCGTCAGCGCCACACCAATGATGACCCAGGCAGGCGGAACGTCTGACAGTAGCGCGGTAATGGCGCCGATGGCCGTCAGCTCAGCTGCCAGAAAGCACCCCATATACGCCACGGAGGCAAGCGTGACATAGTGACGGACCCCCTTGCCATAACACGCTTCGGCAAACTCGGCGATACTGCGCCCGGCGGGTAGCGCACGACGTATTCTGGGGCCATAAAGCCCCAGCACCAGGAAGGGCAGCGCCGAGCCCACGGCATAGCCCAGCAGCGCCACCGGCCCCACGAAGGCGCCAATTTCAGGCGGCGCAAAGAGAATCCAGGCCCCCATTCCCGAGGCCAGAAAAGAGAACCCCAGGGTCGTTGCCGTTTGCGAGTTGCGCGCCGTGACGTAGTCATCCAGCGAGCTTCCCCCAAAACGCGCCCGAAGGCCTAAAAATGCAAAGCAGCACAGCGCTGCGCCCAGCACTGCAGACGTCAGGTACGGCATGTCGCGCTTCCTCCGCCGGTACTATCCGGATCAGGTTCCAGGGTCTGCATGACGTGCATTCTCAGCCCACGAAGGGCTCCCCTGGCGACAGTGAATGAAGGCGGTATCTTCACTGAAAGGAGCGCCCTGGTAAAGCGCTGCCGTGCGTTATGCGCCCTTGCCTAGGCAGGTTTGGGCACGCGCCCCATCAGGTAGAACTCCGAGTAATGACGCAGACATGCTTACCTCTTTTTTGTCGTGTTGATAAACGCCTTGCGCGATACGGGGTCATGGTTAACAAAATGCTAACGGATTAGACTTTCATTACACCTTGAGGCTCGCCATACTCTTATCGACTGTATTTCATAAAAAAGGCAGCGTTGAGCAAACGGCGTCTGTAACAGGGAAACCACCATGTCTTATTCTGAAGCAAGAGAGCACACGCCGGGGCGTTTGCATGCATTGTTCGCCGACCCTTACCGTGCGTTCGAAAACGACACGGATGAACGCCAGCTGCATATCCGTATCATGCTTCATGCCTTATTGGCCCGCCCCATCGCCCGGGGTCAAATTACGCTACGTGTCATTCACGGCTGGGAGAACGGCGGTTTCGAGCCAGCCGACCTGCAACATGCGGACTTCCATCTCAACAGCCTGGCAGATTTTCATGCTGCTGCTGCGCGCTTTACGGCGGCGAATCAGCAAAATGCACCGCTGCCCGCCGATGGCAGCGCCATTCTGGCAGAACCGCTGGCCGACGCCATTGCCGATGCCGAGGCCGAAGGTCTGGTCTTGAACGAAGACATTCGAGAAACACCCGCTCGCTGGCAAGCGTTCGAAGGGGGGTTAGCGCTGTACACGCTGTTCAAGATGTATCACCGCCTGGTGTACGGCGAAGACGACACCTATCGCTGCTCTCAGTGCGAAACTCCCCACGGGCTGCGAGAAATCCATGAGTTCCATCTTGAAGAGGGCGAGTTTGCACTCCTTGCGCCACTCAACGATGAACAGGATGCTCCTTACCTGCTGGTGCTGCATGAAAGCCAACTGGAGCCTATAGAACAGCTCCTGCGCGACAGCCTGCCACTTTTCGAACCCGTCTGATCCCCAGGGGCCCTCTGCCGTGGCAGAGGGCCCCTGATGCGTCAGCGGTTCGCCAAATATCTAGAGCGCAATGGTGCTATTGATGCCGCTGGAGACGTTTTCGGGCTCGAACCAGCGTGCGGTCACCGTTTTGGTTTGCGTCCAGAACGCGATGGCCTGCTTGCCGTTGGGGCCCAAATCCCCCAGTTTGGAAGCCCGAGAGCCGGTGAAGCTGAAATAGGCCACCGGCACCGGAATCGGCACGTTGATACCGATCTGACCAACGTCGATATCGGTTTCGAATCGGCGCGCCACCCAGCCCGAGTTGGTGAAAATCGACGTGCCGTTGCCGTTCGGGTTGGCGTTGATGAAGTCGATGGCATCATCCAGCGTCTCGACCCCCACCACGCATAGCACCGGACCGAATATTTCTTCCCGGTAAATGGTCATCTCCGGCGTGACGTTGGCAAACAGCGTCGGCCCCACGAAGTTGCCCTCCGGATACCCTTCTACTGTGTAGCCTCGGCCATCCACCAGCAGCGTGGCCCCCTCTTTTTCACCGGCGGTGATCAAGCGCTCGACACGCTCCTTGGCCTGAGGAGACACCAGCGGCCCCAGGTCGGCATCCCGCTGGGTACCGGGGCCGACCTTCATGCTACGGGCGCCTGCTTCGATATCGCTCAGCCACTCCTGCGCCTCGCCTACCAGCACCACCACCGAGTTGGCCATACAGCGCTGACCCGCTGCCCCAAAGGCCGACCCCAGCAGGCTGTCGATGGCCTGACTACGGTTGGCATCCGGCATCACCACACAGTGGTTCTTGGCCCCCATCATGGACTGCATACGCTTACCTGCCGCCGCCGCACGGCCATACAGCAGCGATCCCACATGGGTAGAGCCAATGAACGACAGCGCCTTGATGTCCTGATGGTCGGCAATCTGGTTGGCAACTTCGGGCCCGCCATGCACCACGTTGAGCACGCCCGCCGGAATACCCGCCTCATGGGCCAGTTCCACCAGCCGCATGGTCGAGCTGGGGTCCTGCTCGGAAGGCTTCAGAACGAACGTATTGCCCGTGGCAATGGCCAGCGGAAACATGAAGCAAGGCAGCATGATGGGGAAGTTGAACGCCGTGATCCCGGCGCCCACGCCCAGCGGCTGATGCATGGTATACACATCGACCTCATTGGCCGCGTTTTCGGCGAGTTCACCCAGTTGCAGAGACGCAATCGAGCAGGCGTGCTCGACCACTTCCAGCCCGCGGCCTACTTCGCCTTCTGCGTCAGGCAGCGTCTTGCCATGCTCTTCGGTGATCAGCGCGGCGAGTTCCGCGGTATGCTCACGAATCAGGGCCTGAAGTTTCAGCATGATGCGCATGCGCTTGCCCAGCGGCACCTTGCGCCACTCCTTGAACGCGGTTTTGGCACTGGCAATGGCACGCTCTACCTCGTCAGGGGTACAGAAAGGCACCCGGGCCACGACCTGCTGGGTCGCCGGATTGACGACATCGCGCCACTCCTGGCTTTGCGACTCGACCGGCTGGCCATCGATATACATGGGTATCTGGCGAACGGACATACAGACGTTCCTCGTGGTTGTGTTTGTTATGGGGTTGAATAAGGAGCCCCTAGGGTATATCAGCAAGTTGACGTAAACGTCAATTAGCCACTCGATAAAGCTAAATTCACCGCACTGGGGAAATAGCCTTTCCCTCAAGGAAAGAGCCTCGCTATGCTGTCAGGGCGCCTTCTCAACCTGCCTATCGACGATGCATAACGTGGCTTTCCACAAGGAGGTATCCATGCAAGCGTTCAATTGCCAGTGCGGCAACCCGCTGTTCTTCGAGAACACCCATTGTGTTGCCTGTGAGTCGGAAGTCGGCTGGTGCCCGGCCTGCAGCAATATCGTTGCCTTGGCCCCTTTGGAAGGCGGCGGATACCGCTGCACCCACGAAGGCTGCGGCACCCTCTTGATGAAGTGCCATAATTACGCGGTAGAGAACGTATGCAACCGCATGGTGATCATGACCGAAGGCGAAGCCGACACGCTGTGCGACTGCTGCCGCTACAACGATGTGATTCCCGACCTGAACGTAGAGGGTCACCGCGAGCGCTGGGCCGCACTGGAAGCTGCCAAGCGTCGTCTGTTCCACACCCTGGAGATTCTCAAGCTCCCCCACGGAACCCAGGGCGATGATATTCGCGTCCCCTTGAGCTTCTCGTTCATGGCCGACGCCCTCCCTGACAAAGGGCTCTGGCGCTCCACGGCGAATCAGGAGAAGGTCTATACCGGCCATGCCAACGGCCATATCACCATCAACGTCAAGGAAGCCGACGACGTCGAGCGTGAGCGACTGCGGGTGGACATGAACGAGTCCCACCGCACCCTGATCGGTCATTTTCGCCATGAGGTGGGGCATTACTACTGGGACTTGTTGGTCAAGGATCAGGATGAGGCCGCCAGCGTCCGAGTGTTTGGCGACCATAACGCCCCCACCTACGGTGATGCGCTGGAAACCTACTATCAGCAAGGCGCGCCGGCCGACTGGCCAACACGGTTCATTTCTGCCTATGCCGCCATGCACCCGTGGGAGGACTTCGCCGAAACCTTTGCGTTTTATCTGGACATGGTGGCCGTGCTGGACACCGCTCTACACATGGGGATTTCACGGGCCGAATATGACGGCACGCTGGACAGCATGTTAAGAGCGTTTCATCAGGTGGGGATGGTCGTCAATGAGCTCAACCGTGATATGGGGCTACTGGACCTGGCACCGGGGGTACTGCCTCCCCCGGTGCGTGACAAGCTGGCGTACCTTCATGAGTTAGTACACAGCGCCAGCGCTAACGCTCGATCTACTTGATCAATCGTTATCATGATCCCCCAGGTGGCCCTGACTTTGTCGCTGGGTCACCTTGGGCACGTTGTCGCTATTCACGAAGTACGTTGCCCTGAGCGTGTCATGGATCGCGGCAAAGCCAATCTGTAGCTCATCCACGAACGCATGCAACTTGCTGGGGGAGTGAGCCAACGCCTGGATATCGGCATCGACCACATCGGCACGCACCAGCGACACCGTGGCGGCCACCCGGTCCTGCCTGGGCAGTAGCTGTAGCTCATGGCCCAGCGTTTCCAGGCTACAGGCAATCGAGCGCGGCAGGTTCGGGTCCTGCAGCAGATAGCGCAGCACATCGGGGCCCCGCACTCTCAGCCGCACTTCCTGACGGTACATTTGATAGGCCGTCAGCGACTTGAGCACGCTCATCCACTGAAGGTTTTCGAACGGCAATAGCTCTTCGGGGTTCTGGGGCAGCAGGCTCGCGGAACGTACGTCCACAATACGCGTGGTCATGTCGGCCCGCTCCAGATGTCTGCCCAACTGGATGAAGGTACGGGCCGGCCCATGGCTCAAGGTGCCTTCGATCAGGCCAGTCAGCGTCTGGCAGCCGCGAATCACGTTCTTCAGGAAGGCATCGCGACGGCGCGGGCTGACACCGTTTTCCGCATGGTCGGCCACGCTCAAATAGAGCTGGTTGACCTCCTCCCAGATCTCCCTGGGCACCACGTCTCGGGTAGTGCGCAGGTTTTCCCGAGCACTGGCCAGCGCCGAAAGAATCGAACTGCCATTCTGCGCATCGGCACACAAAAAATGCACTACGCTACGCTCGTCAAAGCTGGAATGGCGCTCGTTAAACGCATCCAGAGTACCGGTCATTTCGATCAGTGGCGCCCAGCCCAACGGCAGGTGGCGCGGCAGGTCGAGCATCAGGTGGCTATTGACGCTCAGCAGCCGCGCGGTGTCTTCGGCCCGCTCGATGTAGCGCGCCATCCAGTACAGGTTTTCAGCTACGCGTGACAGCATGGCGTTAGACTCCTTCCTGCTCGGCGGCATCAGCCGCGTTCTCATCGACCTCGACGATCCAGGTATCCTTGCTGCCGCCCCCCTGGGACGAGTTGACCACCAGCGACCCCTCCACCAGTGCCACGCGGGTCAAACCACCCGTGGTGACATGGGTTTCGGGGCCGGAGAGAATGAACGGGCGCAGGTCCACATGACGCGGCTGCGGCAAGCCGTTGGCCAGGGTGGGCGTGGTGGAGAGCGCCAGCGTAGGCTGGGCCATGTAGTTGCGCGGGTTCTCCTTGATCAGGCGGGCAAACTCGTCGCGGGTTTCCCTGGTGGAGCGAGGCCCGATCAGCATGCCGTAGCCCCCGGACTCATTGGCAGGCTTCACCACCAGCTCGTCGAGGTGATCCAGTACGTACTTGCGGTCGTCATCGAACATGCACAGGTAGCTGGGCACGTTGGGCAGCAGCGGCTCCTGATCCAGATAGTAGCGAATCAACTCGGGCACGAAGGCGTAGACCACCTTGTCGTCTGCCACGCCTGCCCCTGGCGCATTGGCCAACGCCACCTTGCCCGCCCGCCAGGCGCGCATCAGCCCAGGCACGCCCAGCATCGAATGCGGATTGAAGGCTTCAGGGTCCAGAAACTCGTCATCCACACGACGATAAATGACATCCACCCGTCGCAGCCCCTCCACCGTACGCATGTAGACCACGTCATCGTCGTCCACCAGCATGTCGCTACCCTGCACCAGCTCGACCCCCATCTGCTGGGCAAGATAGGCGTGTTCGAAATAGGCCGAGTTGTAGATGCCGGGGGTCAATACCACGACCTGAGGGTCATCGCCGGGACGGGGAGACATGGCCGCCAGCATGTCATACAGCTGCGCCACGTAGTCGTCTACTGGCAGGATTTTGCCCGACGCAAACAGCTCAGGTAGCACCCGTTTGGTGACGTTGCGGTTTTCCAGCATGTAGGAGACCCCGGAAGGAATCCGCAGATTATCCTCCAGCACGTAGAGTGTGCCATCGCCGCCGCGTACCAAATCAGAGCCACAAATATGCGCCCAGATACCATGGGGCGGGTTAATGCCCACACACTGCGGGCGAAAATTAGCCGACTGAGCAAGCACTTCCGCAGGCAGCACTTTGTCCTTGACCACTTTCTGATCGTGATAAAGATCGTCGATAAAGAGATTGAGTGCTTGGACGCGCTGTTTTAAACCGGCTTCCGTCTTGCGCCACTCATGGGCCGGTATGATCCGGGGCACAATATCGAATGGCCAGGCGCGGTCGATCATTGCCCCTTCGGAATACACGGTAAACGTAATCCCCATGGTACGAATGGCGATTTCCGCAGCGGTTTTTCTTTCCGCTAACTCTTCGGCGCTAAACCGAGCCAGCATATTACAAAGCTCATCGGCAGAAGCTCTGGGTTTACCTGGCGCTTCTAGCAACTCATCGTAAAAATCACGGCACGCATAGTTGTTCCAATTGACTTGGCTCATGGGCGCTCTCCTGGCGCTGGGGTGGAAGCGGCAACTTCCTTGAACAATAGTGTAGGCCTGCCGCGTGCAATCGACGTATTTATTGAGCTATATAACCACGCAATACTCGTACCACCTTTCCCGATATTTCAACGCTATGGCATCCACGTTTGATAAAACGCGGCCACTTTGTAATGCCGCGATACCTTCCCACCCCCTCACTGAACCAAACTTGTGCCTTGACAAAAAAACTCTCGAAAAAAAGCACCAATTTGGTGCAAGATTTAATTAAAAGCGATGCGATCACAATTTTCCACACTTCTTAAACGCCCTTGGGCATATTGCAGCTGCAAAAAAGTTCAACTCCAACGATACTCTTGGGTAAATGTCTTGTTGCGTCGCAGTTCATCAGTAGCTGCGAGAATTTACGCTTTTATTTGAGGGTGGCTCATGACCATTCGCGTTGCCTTGCATCACCGCACAACCTATCGATTTGACCGCCCCGTCAAACTGTCACCCCATGTCGTCCGCCTGCGCCCGGCCCCCCACTGCCGTACTCATATCGATGCCTACTCGCTGAATATTTCAGGGGATGACCACTTTCTGAATTGGCAGCAAGACCCCTTTGGCAACTTTAATGCGCGTATCGTGTTTCCAGAGCCACGCAAGGAACTCACCATTGCCGTCGAGCTGGTGGCCCCCATGACGGTCATCAACCCTTTCGACTTTTTTCTCGACGATGCCGCGCAAAAAATTCCGTTCCATTATTCCGATGAGCTTCTCAAGGAGCTAGGCCCCTATCTGGAAGTCACCGAAGCAGGGCCGCGCCTAAAAGCATGGCTTAAGGAAGTACCTCGGGAGCCCACCACCAGCGTCGATTTTCTGGTGGCGCTCAACCAGCGTCTGCAACAGGACATCAGCTACCTGGTGCGTATGGAGCCCGGCGTACAAAGCTGTGAAGAAACCCTAACTCTGGCCAGTGGTTCCTGCCGCGACAGCGCCTGGTTACTGGTACAGATCCTGCGCCATTTGGGGCTGGCGGCTCGCTTTGTATCCGGCTATCTGATTCAGCTGGCCCCGGACGTCAAAGCGCTGGATGGCCCCAGCGGTACCGAGGTGGACTTTACCGACCTGCATGCCTGGACCGAAGTCTTCCTGCCGGGCGCAGGCTGGGTGGGCCTGGACCCCACCTCCGGCCTGTTCGCTGGTGAAGGGCATATTCCGCTGGCCGCCACCCCCACCACCGGCAGCGCCGCGGCCATTACCGGTTTTTCCGACAAGTGCGAAGTGGAGTTCGATGTCGAGATGCGCGTGGAGCGCATCCATGAAGACCCGCGCGTCACCCGCCCCTACAGCGATCAGCAGTGGCAGGCCATTCTGGCGCTGGGCGACCAGGTGGATGAAGTCCTCCAGCAGCAGGATGTTCGCCTGACCATGGGGGGCGAGCCGACCTTCGTTTCCATCGACGACATGGAGAGCCCCCAGTGGAACACCGAAGCGCTGGGCGAGCACAAGCGTGAGCGCGCCGAGGCGCTGCTGACCCGACTGCAGGAAGCCTACGCGGCCGGTAGCGTCATTCAGCAGCAACAGGGCAAGTGGTACCCTGGCGAACCGCTGCCTCGCTGGGCGCTGGCCTGTTACTGGCGCAAGGATGGCGCGCCCCTGTGGCGCGACCCCAAGTGGCTGGCCAGCACCGAAGGCGCGCCCCACGCCAAGGTCGACAACGCCATGGTAGAGCGCTTCATCCATACGCTGGGCGAACGCCTGGGCGTGGCGCAGCGCCACTGGATTCCCGCCTACGAAGATGCCTACTACTACCTTTGGAAAGAGCAGACCCTACCGGTCAGCGTCGACCCGCGTAATGCCGACCTGAAAGACGATGCCGAACGCCGCCGCCTGGCACGGCTGCTGGAGCAGGACCTGGGCGCCGTCGTGGGCTATGCGCTCCCGTTGCGTCACTCGATTTCCCAGTCTCATCGCTGGGAAAGCGGCCGTTGGCCGCTCAAACGCGATCACCTGTTCCTGGTGCCAGGCGACTCCCCCATGGGCCTGCGTCTGCCGCTGTCGGCGCTCCCCTGGGCCGACCCGGAAGAGCAGCCGCAGCCCCAGTCGCTGTTTGCACCGCGACCTGCGCTGGGCGACATTCACGGGGAAGTGGCGCGCCGCAATGCCGAACAGCATCGCTTCACCAGCGCCGAGCGCCATGGCCAGAGCCTGCACCCCAGCCATAGCCACCCGGAAGGCGAAGCCGTTCAGCAGCAGCCAAGCGCCGCCGACGACCGCGAACACAAGGTGATCCATACCAGCCTGTGCGTCGAGCCTCGTGAGGGCCGCCTGCATGTCTTCCTGCCACCGCTGACTCACCTGGAGCACTACCTCGACCTGTTGAGCAGCATCGAGGAAACCGCCCAGGCGCTGGCTTGCCCGGTCATGATCGAAGGCTACGCGCCGCCCCGGGACCCGCGTCTGTCCAGCTTCCAGATCACCCCGGACCCCGGCGTCATCGAGGTCAACATCATGCCGGCCGACAGCTGGCCAGCGCTGGTCGCCCAGACCGAACGGCTCTACGATGAAGCCCGCCAGGCGCGGCTGGGCACCGAAAAATTCATGGTCGATGGCCGCCATACCGGCACCGGCGGCGGCAACCATGTCACGCTGGGCGGCATGACACCAGAGGACTCCCCGTTTCTACGTCGGCCGGACCTGCTGGCCAGTCTGGTAACCTACTGGCAGCACCACCCAAGCCTGTCGTATCTGTTTTCCGGGCTGTTCATTGGCCCGACCAGCCAAGCCCCGCGGGTGGATGAAGCCCGCCACGAGGCGCTCTACGAGCTGGAAATCGCCCTGCAACAGATGCCCGAAGGCGAGGTCGTTCAGCCCTGGCTGGTGGACCGACTGCTGCGCCACCTGCTCACCGACCTGACCGGCAACACCCACCGCGCCGAGTTCTGTATCGACAAGCTCTACTCACCGGACAGCGACAGCGGCCGGTTGGGGCTGCTGGAGCTGCGCGGCTTTGAAATGCCTCCCCACGCCCGCATGGGCCTGATGCAGACGCTGCTCATCCGCGCCCTAGTGGCGCGCTGCTGGAAGACGCCCTACCGTGCGCGCCCGGTACGCTGGGGCAGTGCCCTGCAGGACCGCTGGATGCTGCCGCACTACCTGTGGGAAGACCTGAACGATGTGCTGCACGACCTGCGCCACCATGGGTTCGATTTCGAGCTGGAGTGGTTTGCGCCGTTCCGGGAGTTCCGCTTCCCGGTGCATGGCCGCTTGCATACTCCCATGCTCTCCATCGAGCTGCGCCAAGCCATCGAGCCCTGGCACGTGCTGGGTGAAGAAGCCACGGCAGGCGGTACCGCCCGCTATGTGGACTCCTCGGTGGAACGCCTGGAAGTGAAGGTCAACGGCATGAGCGGCGACCGCTACGTGGTGACCTGCAATGGCCGCCGGGTACCGCTCTCCCCCACCGGACGCAACGGCGAAGCCGTCGCAGGCGTGCGCTACCGGGCCTGGCAGCCGCCGTCGGCCCTGCACCCCCAGATTCCCGTTCACGCCCCGCTGGTGTTCGATGTCATCGACACCTGGAACCAGCGTTCGGTGGCGGGCTGCACCTATCACGTCGTGCATCCCACGGGGCGCAGTTTCGAGACGTTCCCGGTCAATGCCTTCGAAGCCGAAGCCAGACGCCTGGGCCGCTTTAGCGACAGTGGCCACGGCCATGGCTACCAGGCGCCCATGCCAGAAGCCCTCAGTCAGGAACTGCCGTGTACCCTTGACCTACGCTGGAGCCCGCGCCGATGAGGTAGTAATGCTTTCCTATCGGCGCTAGCTGCAGGATAATCCGCCCCTTACTCGCTCAGGACTCTCAGGATCATGACTGCCCCTGTCTCTCCCTCACTGCTTGAGCTCGGCGCTGCCGGGCTCATCGAGGACTACTTGAATCAGCTAGGCAAGGGACAGCCCGGCACGTTTGATGCGATGCTCGACCGTCAGGGCCAACTGCGCCCCGGCTGGCAGGGCCTGCTTGGCGCTCTGGAAAGCCTGGGTGCCGAGGGCCGCTATCAGCAGCATGAAGAGCTTCAGCGGCTGCTGGCCGAGAACGGCGTCATCTTCAATATGCACGATGACACCCAGGGGCGCGCCTGGCGGCTGGACCCGCTTCCCTGGGTCATCGACCAGGCGCAATGGCAAGCGCTGGAAATCGGCCTGACCCAGCGTACGCGGCTATTCAATGCGCTGTATGACGACCTGTACGGCCCGCGCACGCTATTCGATGCGGGCCTGCTGCCCACCCAGGCGCTGCTGGCCTCGCCCCACTTCCTGCTGCCCTGCCACGGCTCTCAGCCCAGTGACCGCCCTGCGATCAGTTTTCACGGCATCGACGTCATCCAGGATGCCGAAGGCCAATGGCGCGTTATTGGCGACCGGCTGCAAGCGCCTTCCGGCACCGGTTTCACGCTGGAAAACCGTATTCTCATGGCCCGCGCGCTGCCTGAAATGTACCGCAACGCGCCGCTGAAGCGCCTGGCGGGTTTCCTGGATAAATACCACCGCACGCTGACCGCACTGGCCTACCAGCACCGCGACAACCCGACCGTGGTGCTGTTGACCCCGGGGCCGGGCAGCCCTCGCTATTTCGAGCATGCCTACCTGGCCAACTACCTGAACATCGACCTGGCGGAAGGTCAGGACATGGTCGTGCGCGACAGCCAGCTCTGGTTACGTACCCTGGGCGGCCTGCAGCCGGTGGACGTGGTGCTGCGCCACTGCGACGACGCCTACTGCGACCCGCTGGAACTACGCGGTGACTCCCAGCTGGGCGTCCCGGGCCTACTGCAAGCCGCTCGGGCCAGCGGCGTAGCCATGTCGAATGCGCTAGGCGTAGGCGCTTTGGAGCTGCCGGAGCTGGCTGACTACCTGCCAGCACTCTGCCAGCACCTGCTGGGGGAAGCACTGCTACTGCCCAGCGCCAATGCCCAGACGCCTTCTGCCACGGCCCCCCTGTTCGACCCGCACATGCAGCGGCTGTCGCCCACCACCCTGAACCTGCGCTGTTTCGTTTCCAGAGCCCCGGGCAGCGTCGCGACCCGCAGCCAACAGCCCAGCGATTATCACGTCATGCCGGGGGGGCTTGCCTGGGTGGGCACCCCCGGCTCGCCGTCGCTCAGCAGCCCCATCGTCAAGGACGTCTGGGTGACCGCCAACACGCCCCAGCCTCACGTCAGTCAACTGCGTCAGGCACGCGGTCCCGTGGTGGCTACCCGCGATGGCACCGACCTGCCCAGCCGGGTAGCGGAAAGCCTGTTCTGGCTGGGTCGCTACGGCGAACGGCTGGATGCCCGTGCCCGTTTGCTACGCGAAGCCTTGATGCGTCTGATGGAGTACGACCAGGACGAAATTGCCGACCAGCTACTGGACGAGCTGCTGCTGGCGCTGGAAATCACTACCTTGAACGGCGACGGCGAAGGCGCCAAACCCCCGCTGGTGGGCTTTGCCCAAAAACGCACGGCGC
This sequence comes from Vreelandella hamiltonii, assembly GCF_014651795.1. Taxonomy (NCBI): domain Bacteria; kingdom Pseudomonadati; phylum Pseudomonadota; class Gammaproteobacteria; order Oceanospirillales; family Halomonadaceae; genus Vreelandella; species Vreelandella hamiltonii. The sequence continues at coordinate 166,736 of NZ_BMXO01000004.1, forward strand.
TGCTGGCCCAGTTCGACGAGCAAGACGCTCAGGCCCTCAAGCCGCTGTTTGCTCATTTGCTACGTAACGCTCGAAGCGTGCGTGACCATCTGGGCGACGACTCCTGGCGGGTGGTGCATCAGCTACGCCAGCGAGTGGATACGTTCAGCCCCAGCCTGGGCGCCAGCGCGGCGCGGCGCGCCTGTGAAGGATTATCGGCGCAAATTGCCGCTTTCTTTGGGCTGTGCAACGAAACCATGCCCCATCACTACGGCTGGCGGTTCATGGACATCGGGCGCTTTCTGGACCGCGTGCTTGGGCTGCTATCGCTGCTCAAGCTGACCCTGAACGCGCCCCATTCGCCGGGGCTGGCGCTCTGGGAAGTCGTGTTGGCCACCACGGACAACTTCACCGCCTATCGTCGCCGCTACCGCAGCGAGCTGCACCCCGAGGCCATTCTCGACCTGCTGCTGTTCGACGAGACCAACCCTCGCTCGGTGGGCTACATGCTCAAGCGCCTGGAGCGGCAGATGGATCGCCTACCCGGCAGCTCGTCGCCCTACCGCAACGCCGAACGGCGGCTGCTGATCCAGGCCAATGCCGCCCTGCACCTGGCCGACATCGACCGCCTGAGCCACCTGGCCGACACGCCCGATGCCCAGGCCGCGTTGGAACAGCTGCTGGATGAGCTGATTGCGCCGCTCAGCGCCCTCTCGGACGCCATCAGCCACAGTCATTTCAGCCATGTAGAGCGACCGCGCCAACTTGTCAGCATGGAGCCCGACGAATGAATTACACCCTGCGGCACACCACGCGCTACCACTACAGCGCGCCCGTGACCCTGTGCCACAGCGAGGCGCGCGTGCTGCCTCGCAAGACGCAGCACCAGCAGTGCGGGGCCTCCGAGCTGACCATCAGCCCCATGCCTCACGTGCAGGCAGAGCGGCGGGACGTGTTTGGCAATCGGGTACTTTACTTCGCCATGGAAGAGGTGCACCAGACGCTGGACGTGACGGTCGTCACGCCTTTGAACACTCAACCTCTGGGGCCGCTGCCTGCCAGTTCGCCCAGCTGGGAAAGCGTGGCAGCGCAACTGCGCCAGGACAGCCGTTTCGACATGCAGCTGTATCGGCTGGATTCGCCATTCATCCGCCGCAACGATGAGCTGGCCGACTTTGCCCGCAGCTGTTTCACGCCCGGCCGCCCGCTGGTGGAAGCCGCCATGGCCCTCAACCAGACCATCTACGATACCTTCGAATACGACCCCAGCTTCACCACCCTAGCCACGCCACTGAGTGACGTACTGGCCAACCGCCGGGGTGTCTGCCAGGACTTTGCCCACCTGGCCATTGGCGCGCTGCGCTCGGTGGGCCTGCCTGCCCGCTATGTCAGCGGCTATCTGGAAACCCAGCCTCCCCCCGGCCAGCCCCGCCTGATTGGCGCCGATGCTTCCCATGCCTGGCTGGCCGTGTGGATCCCCGATTGGGGCTGGCTAGCCCTGGACCCGACCAACGGTACGCTGGCCGGTGAACAGCACCCGGTGCTGGCCTGGGGGCGCGACTACGCCGATGTGGCCCCCCTGAAAGGGGTCATGAACGGCGGCGGTGAGCACCAGCTCGAAGTGGAAGTGGATGTCATGCCGCTCACCGAGCACAGCGTCGCCTGAACCGCCTGCGCTGGCCGTCAGCGGCACGCCAGCAAGTCAGCGCTGAATCAGGCCATTGGTCAGCCACGGCTGCCAGGCCAGCAGCACCAGCGTGGCCAATGTGGCCAGCAGGAACGGCAGCAAGGCGCGGAAAATTTTCAGCGGCGGCGCGCCGGTCATGGAGGAGGCGATGAACAGCCCCGCTCCCACTGGCGGGGTCAGTAGCCCCATCACCAGCGTCAGGCACACCACCACGCCAAACTGATATGGGCTGATCGCAAACTGACTCTGCGCAATGGGCATCAGAATGGGCACCACCAGGATCAGTGCGGCAATGCCATCGATGATCATGCCCACCAGCAGCAGCGCCGCAATCACCAGCAGCAGGAACACGAAAGGATCACTGGTCAGCGCAGCAATCCACGCGGCGGCCATCTGCGGCAAGCGCTCGTATACCACCACCCAGCCAAACACCCCGGCGGCGGCAATCAGCATGATCACCAGCCCTGCATTCATGGCCGTACGTGCCAACACCTGCGGGAGCTGCCCCAGGCGCAGGTCGCCATACACCCAGCGCCCCATCAGCAGGGCCGCCAGCGATGCCAGGGCAGCCGACTCCGTGGGCGTCGCAATGCCCAGCAGAATGCCGCCAATGATGATCACCGGAATCAGCAGCGCGGGCAGCCCCCAGAACGCGTCGTGAAGCGCCTGCTGGCGGCTGGGCCACTCCCCCTTGGGGTACTGCTGGACCAGCCCCACCAGCGCAATGACCACGAAAAAGCTGGCCCCTAACAGCAGTCCGGGCAGCAGTCCGGCAATGAACATTTCGGCGATCGGCACCTGCGCCATGACGCCAAACAGTACGAACAGCATCGAGGGCGGAATGATCGGCGATAGCAAACCACCGGCGGCGGTAATCGCGGCGCTGTAGGGCTTGTCATACCCCTCCTGCTCCATGGCGGGCACCATGGCCCGCGACATGATGGCGATTTGCGACGCCGCAGAGCCAATGATCGCCGCCATCATCATGTTGGCCACCAGGTTGATATATGCCAGCCCACCGCGAAACCCGCCCACCAGCAGCCGCGCCAGGGCGATCAGCCGTTTGGTCAGGCCGCCTTCGTTCATCAGCTCGCCCGCCAGCATGAACAGCGGAATGGCCAGCAGTCCGTAACTCTCGATGGCGCTGAACAGCTGCTGAGGGTACGAATCGAACAGCACCGCATTGCCCGATGCCTGGATATACCACATGGCCGTGAGCGCCAGCACCAGCGCAATCGGCACCGCTCCCAGCAGCAGAATCAGAAATACCACAACGGTCATGTGCGTTCCCTCAGCCCCTGAACGGATTGCAGCAGGTTGGCCACGCCGTGCAGGCTGAGCGACAGCGCAAACCAGGGCACGATCAGCCACGCCCAGAATTTCTTGATGCCCAGCGTGGAGGTGTTTTCGGCGTAGATGAAATTGAAGGTCTGGCCCTGGAAGGCGCGCACATCGAACCCGGCCTGGGCCAACGCCCAGGGTTGATACCAGCGCCAGCAGAGCCACGCCAACAGCAGCGCAAACAGCAGCACCATGGCGTCCACCGCCAAGGTAATGGCACGCTGACCCGTGGCGGGCAACAGATCGCTGAGCAGCGTCACGGCAATGCCCTGTCGGCGCTTCAAGACCGCCCCGGCAATCAAAAACGTCATCCAGATCATGGCGTAGATGGCCAGTTCACTGACCCAGTAAAGCGGATTGCCCAGCGCCCGAAAGGCAATGTTGGCGAGGATGAGACACGTGACCGCCGCTGCCAGGGCAGCGGCGGTCATCTCTTCGTAACGGGCAAGCCTGAGGGAGAGGCGTTGCAGCATGATCATCGAAAGCCTCTGGTTCAGCGCTACTCGTCGCGCAAGCGGTCAGCTTCCGCCCGCAGGGTTTCCAGCATCGGAGCCTTGGGTGCCCAGATGCCCTCCCACTGAGCAATGGCATCGGCAAAGAACTCGGCATCCGCTTCCACGATGTTGATATCCAGGGCGCGAATTTCCTCTTCCTGGGCGGCGTCCATGGCTTCGAAGCCGCTCAGCACATTGTCGAGATGCTCGGCCATGGCGGTTTCGAACAGCTCGCGATCCTGTTCCGACAGCTCACGCCACACGCGCCCCGATACCACGCCGACCATGGGGAACATCATATGGTTGGAGATCAGCAGGTTTTGCGCCTGCTCATGAAATTTCAGGATCAGGATGGAATCGAAATCCATGTCGATGGCATCGACCTGCCCGTTGGCCAGGGCATCGTAGACTTCCAGCAGCGGCATGGGCGCAGGCGCGGCTCCGGTGGCCGTGTAGAAATCACGGATTGGCTCGAAGGGCGTGATGCGCAGGCGCTGGCCGCGAAAATCAGCGGCGCTCTCGATGGGACTGCGGCTGAGTACTTGACGCATACCGACCATGCCATACCCCAGCCCTACCAGGCCCACGCCTTCCGGCATCAGCTCGAGCAGCTCGGCGGCCGCTTCGGAGCGCAGCAGGCGCGCGGCATGGTTGACGTCATCCACCAGGTAGGGCGCATACAGCGCACCAAAATCCGGTATCCGGTTAGAGATTTCGGCGATGGTCAAAAATGCCATGTCCAGGGCACCGGTCTGCAGCTGCTGCACCATTTGCGCTTCATTGCCTAGCTGCTGGGCAGGAAAAACGCTTACGCTGTGCTCGCCGTTCGAGCGTTCGTGCACGGTTTGCGCAAAGGCTTCGGCTTCCGTCGACCAGAGGTGCTGGGCGGGCGTGATCAGCCCCAAGCGAAAGTCCCGCGCCTGGGCGCTCAGGGAAATGACGGCCAAAGCAGCCGCCGCACAGGCCAGTGTCAGCGTTTTGAATCGTTTCATGCAAAGCCTCTCGGGATCCCAGCGGCAAGACCAGCGTCTTGCGTTATTTTCGTTAGCGCCTTGAGAATACCCCAGCTACTTCGTTGATAACACCCGTGCTTTTGGTATCCCGCTTGACGCTCCGGCGCAAAAGACAGGATGATAGGCGTTCTTTTGACCTCCTCCCCTCCCTCAGCTTGCGCTGCCGTCTGACGATGGAAAGGAAGGGGATTCCCTGGTTGTTGCCTTCCAGGTTCCTGCTTCGCAGCCCGTTGCCCCTGGTGATAGCACCTCAGGTCTTACACAAGCTCCACAGGCTTAACCTCCCGTGAGCCCCACGGTAGTTTTCTCATGCTGGCGAAGCTTGTCAGCCCCGGCCAGAATGGCTTTGCCCGATTGCAGTATGTTGCGGGCAGCGTTTACGTCGCGGTCAATGCCTTGGGTGCCACAGCCAGGGCAGTCCCAGGTGCGGACGTTCAGTGGCATCTTCTCGGTGATATGACCACAGTGAAAACAACGCTTCGAGCTGGGATACCACTTGTCGATCTGGACGAAATCACGCCCGTATCGTTCGGCCTTGTACGTCAGTTGTTGGGTGAGCTGATGCCAGCCCACATCGCTGATGGCCCTGGCCAGTGAGCGGTTTTTGACCATGTTCTTGATTTGCAAACTCTCGGCAGCAATGACTTGGTTCTCGTGAATAAGCTGCGTGGAAAGTTTGTGGGTGGCGTCACGACGCTGGTCGGCCAGCCTGGCATGCACCCTGGCGACCCGATGCCGCGCTTTGGCGCGGTTCTGCGATCCTTTCTGTTTACGCGACAGGTTCCGTTGCGCCCGTGCCAGCTTACGCTCAGTGCGCCGCAAAAAACGCGGGTTGGGGATTTTGTCGCCGTCACTGGTGATGACGCGGTGCGTCAGCCCCAGATCAATGCCGACCATTTTGGGGGTGACCGGCAGTGGTGTGGCCGCTTCCTCCACCAAAAAACTGACATGGTAACGGCCAGCGGTGTCACAGCTCACCGTGATACTGCTCGGCGTGCCGGAAAAAGACCGGCTCCAGCGGATAGCCAGCGGGTCTTTTTGCTTGGCCAGCCACAGTTTGCCGTCGCGCCAGCGAAAGCCGTTGGCCATGTAAGTGGCCGATTGCTTGCGCTGCTTCTTCTTGAAGGTGGGATACCGCGCCTGGCCTTTGAAGAAGTTGCTGAAGGCCCGATCCAGATGCCGGAGCGACTGTTGCAAGCAGACGTTGGACACCTCGGCCAGGAAGGCGGTGTCCGGCTCTTTCTTGAGGCTGGTGAGCGCTTTGGCCGTGGCGTTGTAGCCCATGCGCTCCTGACGCTCGAACCAGGCATCGGTGCGCTGGCGTAGGAAGTGGTTGTAGACGTACCGCACACAGCCAAACGTCCGGGCAAGCTGATCGGCTTGCTCAGGCGTAGGATAAAAACGATAACGGTAGGCGCGGTGTACGGTCATCATGACTTGAATCTAGCGCGGTAAATATAGCCTGTCAACCAGGAGGCGCTGCGCGCCTCGCGCTATCCTTCCCCGGCCTGGAAGGCCGAGGTTTGACGCGCAATTTGATCAGGACGAAGCCATGCCGCCCCACTCCGCACACCGCGCGCTACCGTTTTCCACCAACTGCATACACTTGATCCCGATGAGAGGGCGCTGGACACGCCGTTTCACAAAGCGCTCGACGAGCCCTTGAGAGCGGGCGACACGCTGCAGCTGGACGGCATGACGCTGAGCGTCGAAGGAATTCTGGGGGAGCGCGTTACCACCGTGGCGCTACAGCTGGCCACGCAGCCACCGGAAACTTGAGAGCAGCGCCCCCATGGCGTCACACCGCCATGGGGGCTTTGACATCGCGCTTCAGGCGGCTTCGTAAGCGGCCTTGAGACGATAGAACTCAGCCACGATGGCCGCCATCTCGCTGTCGTCGTAGTTGCACAGGCCGCTGACCACCAGTTTCTTGGAGCCCACGCCCACGGGCTGGCCAGAGGACTGAATGGAGAACTCCAGCAGCGCATCGGCACGCTTGCCCTGGACTTCGAGAGACGACTGGGTCAAGGCGAGATCCGGTGACAGCGCATCCAGCCGGTCCAGACAGAAGCCCATGCTGTCGTAGATCACCAGCGGGCGCTTGGGGTTGAACATCACCCCGTGCTGCTCCATCAAGGGCTTCAGATAGTGTGGAAAATTCTTGCCCGAGAAGGCCACGTAGCAACGCGCGAAGGCTTCCACGGCCGCTTCGTCACGGGTGACTTCCCCTCGGCGTACCACCTGCAAATAGCACTTTCCGCTATCGTCGCAGACGTGGATATCGCCGTTGTCGGCTTCGCTAAACTTGAGCGGTGTATCAGCGCCTACCATATTGGTGAAGCGAAATTCCATTTGTCGCGACAGCCCGAACTTCACCAGTACCAGTGTGAACAACAAGTCGCCGGGCACGCAGAAACGCCGTGCGTCCGGGTTGTGAATCGGGTTGTAATCGCCGGCCACGCCCTTGGCGAAGCGGCTGGCCTGCTCGGCGGAGATCACCACGTACTCTCCGCGCTGCGCGTAAAAATCCTTGAACATGGCTTTGCTGCCTGCCTAGCGTTGAAATCGAAAACCCATAACTGCCCCACGTCGCGCATAATGCCATAAAACACGCGCCAACAGGAGTCATCTGCCAGGATGCTTGTATGACCAACGAGACGCCCCCCACGCCGCGCCGCCGTTCCCCCTTGATCTACGCCTTGGTGGCCGTGATCCTGGTTGCTCTAGTGTGGCTGGCGGGCAGCTACTGGCTGCTCAATAGCCAGTGGCTGCCGCGCCAGATCTCCACCATCGACGGCGTAGAGGTGCGCTGGTCGAGTGCCCAGAGCCTGCACCCCGGCCGCTGGGAGGTCGAAAACCTCTATCTGGCCCGGGACGATGCCGCCCTGCCCCTCTCGGTAGAAGCCGAACGGGCCACCTTGTCGCTCTCGCTACTGGCCCTGCTGCGTGGCGAACTCTACCTTCACGCCCTGAATGCCGACGGCATTCGCCGCCTGACGGTTGGCGATCTGGCGCTGGAGGCCGAAGGCCAGCTGCAGGTCATGGATACCCAGCTTAGTCAGGATCGGCTGACCTTGCCGCATGTGTCGCTGGACATTACCCAGGGCAGCCTGGTGCGGCTCAGTGATCAGACCACCTTGATCCAACAGATCGACCTGCGCAGTACGGCGTCGCTGGCCGAGACCGCTACCCAGGCATTACGGGGGGAGGCCCTCGAAGAAGCGCTCTTGAGCGCCCTGGATGCGCGGCTGTCGCTGACCGCCCAGGCCGATGCCTGGGACGTGTTCATGCCCTACCTGGAAGCGTTGCCGTGGCTCAACCTGGCGGGCCGCGGTGAGCTGCAGGGTGAGCTTGCGCTGGTGGCAGGCGAACTGCAGCCCGACAGCGAGCTGGTACTGACCGCGCCCGTCCTGGAGCTTGCGCTGGATGAGCAGCGCCTGGCGCGCCGCGATGAAGCACGCCGCTGGCTGCTCGCAGATGCCTCGCCCCCACGCCACACCGCCACCGGCGAAGGCCAGGTACGCCTTGCGGTGGAAGAGCAGCAGCTGCGCTTTTCCACCCGTCTGGCACAGGTGACACTGGCAGAAGCCACACCTTCCGACACCCGCCCCTATGCCACCGATACCCAACTGACCCTGGCCACCGAGCTTCCCAACCAGCGCCTGGACCAGTTGGCGCTACCTACCCATGCCACGCTGGCCCTCTCAGGCCAGGTCACTAGGCTGGACATGCTGGACCGCTACCTGGCCACCACGCTGGAAGGCCAGGGCATCAGGCTCACTGGCGAGGGGAGTATCGATGCCCGGCTTGCCCTGCGCGATGCACGCCCCTACCAAGCCGAGCTGGCCATCGAGGCCCCAGCACTGGGTGCAGCGCTGTTGGACTTCACCACCCAGGGCCAAGGTACCCTGAATGCGCAATTAAACGAAGATGAGCAGCTGCACGCCACGCTGGCACTGCGTGATGCCGAGCTGTATCACCAGACGCGCCAACTGATGGCCAACGCGCAGCTGACCCTGGACGCCACCAGCCCCCTCGACCCCGAACAGGCCAGGCAGCACGCCACGGCACGGCTGAGCTGGGCAGAAGCCACGCTCCCCGACCTGGGCGTACTGCAACCTTACCTGGCAGGCCTGCTGCCCTCTCCCACCCCGTTGACACTACAGCGCGGCAGCGCCACCAGCCGGGGACAACTGGAGTTCGACACACAGGCCGTGCAGGGTGAGCTGCACCTGGCAGGCAATCAGCTGACCACCGGCTGGCAGCGGGGCGATCAGCGCGGCACCCTGGTCAGCAACGCGCAGTTGCAGCTGACGATACGCCAGGCCGCGCTGGACGGCACGGCGCTGGATATCAGTGGCTCACGGCTGCGCTGGCAGGTGGCCGACGAGCACGCCCTGGAGGAGCCACTGGAGAGCATCATCGTGCTTCGTGATGGGCAGTTTCAGCGCCGGGCAGGCGTGCCCAGCGGGCAGTTCCGCGTCGACGGCAGCGTTCAACGGCTCAGTTTTCTCAACGCTTTTTTACCGGATGCCCATGGCATCAGCCTCTCGGGCGAAGGCCAGCTCTTCTTGCAGGGGGCGTTTCGTGACGACCAGTTCCAGGCCCCCACACGCCTGAGGGTCAACGCCAATGAGCTGGCCGTGACCTTTCTGGACTATCTCGCCACAGGGCGTGGAGAGCTGACCGCGCAGCTGGACAGCTCCGAACAGGCGCGGCTTTCACTCGGCATTCCCCAGTTTGCCCTGAGCCATCAGGACGACGGTCGCCCTCATCTTCAAGGCCGCCACCTGGCGCTGACCACCCAGACAGACCGCTTCAGTGAGATGCTGGAAGCCGCCGCCCCGGAGCACTTCGTGACCCGCATCGTGCTGCCCATCACCGAAGTGCCGGACATGACCCGCTACAACCGTTTTCTTCCTGACGATGCCGGGGTGGAGCTGCTCTCCGGCCACGCCAGCCTGAGCAGCGAATGGCTGCTGGAAGGGCTGCAGGCACAAGGGGAGATTACCCTGCGCGCTTTCGAGACCGAGCTGGCCCTGCTGGACCAGCGGCTGCGTGGGGATATCGCAATGCAGCTACGGCTCACCGACGGCGACCTCGATGCTCGCCGTTTCACCGCCAGCGACTCCTATGTGCGGCTGGAGAACATGTTCCGCCAAAGCGAGGAAGGGGCTCAGGACGCGGGCTGGTGGGTGCAGCTCGACCTACAGCAGGCACGGTTGGTGTGGGGCGACCCGCTGCAGCTGACCAGCCAGCTGCGCTTGGGGATGCGCGACTCCGGCTTGTTGGCGCGACTTTTTTTAGCCCGCGCCCGAGAGCGCGACTGGCTGGGTCGGCTGCTCGACGTGCAACCCATCGAGGGCAGCGCTGAACTGAACATCGACGGCGAACAGATTCGGCTGGCCAACCTGGCGCTGACAGGTGGCCCCCTGTTGCTACTGTCGGACATCACCCTGGCCCATCAGCAGGCCAATGGCGCGCTGTATGCCCGCCTGGGGGCGCTGGGTATCGGCGTCGAGCTGGTGGAGAGCGAGCCAACCCTGCGCGTCATTCAGCCTCGGCGCTGGTTCGATCAATGGCGCGCCACCCAACGCCCATAAGTACCGGCAGGCGCTTAGCGACGACGACGCTCGCGGCGAATCATGCGCACCCGCTCCTTGGCCTTCTGGGGCGTCGAGAGCGAGGTGGTGTGTGGCTCTGTCGTGTCGTCGGCTTCGTCGTGTTTGGGCGGCACGGTCACCCAGGCAAACACCGGCAGCGCCAGGTGCCAGTGAATCGCCGCCAAGCGCAGCCCCAGGGTGACACTCAAGGCAGCCGCAATGGCAAGCGTCAGCGGTGCCTGCAAGGATTGGAGCACCACATAGACGATCCCGCCCGCCATGGCGGCGGTGGCATAGATCTCTTCGCGCAGCACCATGGGCACCCGCTGGGCCAACACGTCACGAATCATGCCTCCCGCCACGCCGGTCATCATGCCCATGAGTACCGCCACCACCCCCGACGTGCCCAGCAGCAGCGCCTTGTGGGTACCGATCACGGTAAACAGCGCCAGGCCGAAGGCATCCGCGATGGGTAAAAACCCCCGAGACAGACGATGGATATAGTGAAATCCCACCAACGACACGCCCACCGTGGCGAGGATGACCCACAGATACGTGGGGTCGGTGACCCAGAACACCGGCCGGACACCCAGCACCAGATCCCTCAAGGTGCCGCCGCCGATCCCGGTCACCGCCGCCAGCACCAGCATGCCAAACGGGTCCATCCGCGAACGGCAGGCCAAAATGACTCCCGACAGGGCAAACACGATCACCCCCGCCAAATCCAACCCGTAAATTACCCCCGACACGCGGCGCTCCTTTGATGCAACCCTGAAGAGGCGGGCAGAATATCACTGTTGCGGCCGGTGCGTAGCGGATTATGCGGGCAAGGTGACGTTAATGTTCCTGACGCTCGAGCCACTCGCGCAGAAACGCAATTTCACTCTCTTGAGCCGCGATAATCTCCTCGGCGAGCTGGCGAATCTCTGGGTCATCGCCATATTCGAGCACGATCTCGGCCATCGCAATGGCGCCTTCATGGTGCGGAATCATGCCCTTGGCAAAGTCCACGTCGGGGTCTCCGCTGAAGGCCATGTTCATATCTTCATGCATACGGTCATTGGCCGCCTGAAAAGCGGCGACGGCCGGATTCTCTGAAGGTGATGCGGCCTGCCCATGGGCGTCGCTGTCTGATGAGTGATGATGCGCATGGCTGAGCGGCGCGATCAGCGCCCCTGCGAGCATCATGGCACCTACCCAGTACGGCCTGCGCATGGCGGGTAGAAGGCTCTGGGTGACACTTTGGCAAACGTTGGACATCAGTGTGCTCCTCAATGGCTGATTGGCTTTGCCTGCCTCTGTCAGGCAGGACGCTATCGTCACGATAGATTAAAAGTCTAAAACCTTGGGGCAGCACAGAGGTCAAGAGGCCTAAGGTCTAGGGTCTCCCCATTTTCCGGCGTGTCATCGGCATAGTCCTCCTGAGGAGGTGAACAAGTCTGGTATTCGTGCCTCGGCGTCTGGCGCTCTTCTCCAGAGGGGATAGAAAACACTTCGGCCTTGAGCAAACAGCCGTTGCCAGCCCCGCTGCAGGCTATAGAACGGGAATATCAGCCGGCGGTGTCGCTTCTGACGTTGCGCGTGCCGCACCAACTCCGGCGCTCGGTCCTGATAGGCCGCAAGCAGTGTCATTTCCAACAATTGTTGCGACTAAACAATAATTGCTGCGACAATCTCTATGTTGAGTTTACATAGAGTGCGCCTTTGTGACCGTTTCTCTTAAACAATCCAGAACCTTTAGCTTCCATGATGGCACCCTAAAAAACGAGGCAGAGCGCTTGGTCGTTTGGTGGTACGGGCCTATATTTAAGAACAATCGCTTACGAAGCGTCCCTAAAATCCATATCTTCTTAAGAACCATCGACCATGAAAATAACTTAGGAGGCGTGATGAGACGTGAGACTGTCTTAACGCATCTTGGGCTATTGAGAATAGGGTCAGTATGGGAAAAGGGCGTGAGTAGCTCGCGTATTGCCTACGAGGAAAGAAAATTCTCCGTTTCTTTTTCTCCAGGCGGCTGGCGAATTGTCACCTTAGATGATTTACGACAATCAGGACGAAGCCTCTATACCGCTTTTCATGACTCGAACTACTTACCCCAGAAAAATCAGCACAAAACATACCTGATTGAATTTGACCTTCCAGATGGCAAACACTTGCTCATCCCTTGCACAGAATTTTTTATTCGCGTTTACGGCCGATCTTCTGAAATCAAGCGAGTGCTCGCCACTTACCCTTGGGAAGAAGTCAAAAAACGTCTTTATCGACAGCTTGATGCGCCTGCATCCCCAGGTACGTGGCCTGTCAAATTTACCTATCATGTTCATAAACACGATGCCATTTTGCTCGCGCATATGTTGTACGATCCGTATGCCAAGCGCGCTGCAAAATATATATATTCACAATTTGAAACCAGCTCCACGCCAGATGAGATGCTTTTAAAAGCCACCCCATGGTTTCAAGGCAGCGGGGAAATCTCTGTTTCTGGCGTTCCAATTGATGGTGGCAACACATTCCTAGGCTTGCAGATATTAGGCTGTACGCAGCCCGATGGTGCCACGATCCACCGCGAAAGAGAGAAGTCAACGACAGTACCAGCCACCGATGGCGATGATGCTCCCACTCAATTTCCCTATCATCAGCTTCAAGACATCCCCGATGTCATTGACCTGACGGATGATGAAGAGCCCGACCATGGCTCTTCTTGGCTAGACCTTCCTGAGGACGAATTCGTTATTTTAGGTAAGCCTCGCGCCGTCTTGGATAAACGATATACTCGAAAAAATGTGCCCGATACACGAGGCGTCCCCGTTCCGGGTGACGAAACTATTTTCTCCACTGGGGAGCCGCATGGATCAGGAAAAGGGGTCGGACAGGCCTCTATTCATGCTCCTATTACACTGGAATCACAGGGCTTTCTACGTGATATGTGGAATGCGCTTCTCTATTTGCAATCGGCCTATCCCGAAACGATTCGTGGCGTTAGCTGGTTTACCTTTGAAGACGGCTTTAGCACTTCCCCCGACCCTCGGTTGATCAGCCTCGAACCTTTCGAAATAGACGAGGAGGTGGAAACGTCAGTCGCTAATTGGGTTTACATTGATACTCAGACCAAGGTACCTCGCGGGGTGCTCGTCGTTCGGGTGCATCTGTTAGATCAAACGCTCTATCTCATGGAGATCCAACGACGCCCTCCAAAACCCAGAGCTGGCGGTAGCGAGGAGGCATCCAAGCCTCCTTCCTATAAAGGTTTAGTCTTCACGCTGAGCCACCAAGGCAGCTTCGAGCAGTGGTTACGCCAAGTGCTGTCTAACGTGCGGCACGTAGAAGGTGTTGTCCAAAAACTAGTTGGTCACTGCCCAGGATTCGCCGATACGTTCAAGCACCCTAAATCCAAAAAGGAACAGATACCCTGCGAAGCCTCTGTGTTAAATGCTTTTAGCAAGGTCAGTATTGGTCGCAGTGACTTAGCATAGGTACTATTTGCCACCTTTATGAGTAGCGGTGTCTGTTTTGTCGCTAAGAGCAACCTGTACACCCCGTGTGCAGGTTGCTCTTCTGACGAAGAGCCGATACGGCCATCCCTTCAGTGGCGGGCGAGGATCTTCGCTGCGATGGGCGAAGTGATCATTTGAATCACGGCAAAAAAAGCGGCTGGAATCGCGATCTCTGATGGCAAGCCGGAAACAGCGACAAACGCTGCAGCGATGCTGAATTCCTTTTTACTGACCGTGAAAAGATAGGTAATCACCTCTTTGCGATCAGAGGTGAGTAACCGTGAGGACATACCTACCAGGTACCCAATCAAATTGAGGCACAGGGCCGCGCCCGCAATCACAAACGCATACCAGCCATAGCCAATGATCGTGGTGGCATTCGGCCCGACCACGGCGAGTAGGATCAGCAGATACAGAATCGACCCTATCCCTGCATACGCTGAATCATGCCGTGCAAAGAAAGCCGAGAACCTTGTACGCAAGCTGACCCCAATCACGGTAGGAAGAAGCACGATTAGTGTTAATTCAAGAATAATTGATCCAAGCGGCACGTCTAACTGAAGGCCGGTGAGCCATAAAAACAGGAAGGGAACAATAAACGGACATAACGCGGTGTTGACTGCGTTGAAAACAGCGGCAAGCGCCACATTGCCTTTCGCCATCAGTACCAAAAGAGGAGAAGACACATCTGTCGGCAGCGTGCCGAGCAAGGTTTGGCCAGCAGCCAGCGGGCCGCTTCCAAAAAATAGACGGCCCGTTAGCCACCCGGCAATCGACATAGGCCCATAGACCAGCCCCAATGCCAACAACTGCCGTGACGGCTTTCGGAACACGATGCGCACTGCATGCGCATCGAATGTGAGGCTGATAATCAACATCAGTAATGCCAGTAATGGCCCAATCGCGAACTTAAGCATTATTCCGGTGGCCGGAAAGAGTAAGCCTCCCCCCGCGACGACGATTACAAACCAGACAAGGTGCGCCTCGACAAAATAAATGAATCTACCCATGGTGGATTGGACGTTACCGGTTGAAGTGGATTGAGCCCCGCACCTAAAACATGATCACCTTCGGCCCAGCACACAAAGGCTCCTTGGTAGCTAGGGACGTGCTTCCCAATCCAGCGATGCAAATAGATAATGCTCAAGGGTTGAAGCTTTAGGCTAGAGGTTTTATAGTACCAAGAACAGATAATTCGAGAGAAGGTAACAGATGGGACATCATCATGATCATCCCCACATTGATCCTGCCTCTGGCGACCGGCGCGTCAGCATCTCCATTTGGGCCAATGGGCTCTTAACCATCGCTCAAATCGTCGGTGGCATTATGGCGGGGAGCCTATCGCTGATCGCTGATGCGTTACATAACTTTTCTGACATGGCAGCATTAGTCATTGCCTTTGCTGCTCGTAAAATCGCCAGACGGCCTGCCGATGCGCATATGACCTTTGGCTATGGCCGCATCGAGATAGTGGCAGCACTCATCAATTACACCACCCTCATTATTGTCGGTGTCTACCTGATTTACGAAGGCGCTATGCGGATGGTCGATCCCCCTGAGATAGAGGGATGGACGATCGTGATTATTGGTGGCGTCGCGCTCGTCGTCGATGCCCTTACCGCCATGCTCACGTGGTCAATGCAAAAAGAGAGTGTCAATATCCGCGCCCTTTTTCTGCATAACTTATCGGATGCGTTTGCCTCCATCGCCGTGATTATCGGTGGTTCGCTTATTTTACTGTACGACATGCGCTGGGTGGACCCCGCGATCACGATAGGGATTGCGCTATATATTCTTTACCTAGCCTTCTCTGAAATTGGCGGCCCTATCCGTACGCTAATGCTGGGATCTCCCCCGGACATTGACGGGCAGGCAGTCGTTGAGACCGTACGAGATATCGAGGGAGTCCAGGATATTCACCATGTGCATCTATGGCAGATGCAGGAAAACATGGCAGCCCTTGACTGCCACGTGGTTCTGACAGAAACCGGCTGGCAGCAGCTTGAATCCGTCAAAGCAGAGATCAAGGAGCAGCTTAAAATGCGCTTCAGTATTGCTCATTCCAGCCTAGAGTTTGAGCATAGTGACCACGCGCATCAAAATGCCAATCTATATGGGCACGAGTGATAGACCGAGGCCGACTCCCGGCTCAGGTAGGTAGCGAGCGGCTTACTCCCATAGCGATTGGCTTATTTTTCAACCCTACTTTTCCACCCCATCGTTGAGAAAGAGAGAGAAACATGTTCAAAAAAGCGTCTTTTATATTGGCCGGTACGTTAATGCTGACCGCTGCGATCGTCGCCGTATCGAAACCTGCCCTCTTAGATATGCAAGCTCAGGCAGCAAAGGAGAGCAGTGTCCAGGCAGAGGACTCCTTGGTGCGCTCACACTCCCCCATCTTGGGACGAGAAGACGCGCCGGTGACGATTGTGGAATTCTTCGATCCGGCTTGCGAAGCCTGCCGTGCTTTCTATCCCCTGACAAAAAGTATTCTGGAAACCTACCCAGAAAAAGTGCGGCTCATCGTGCGCTACACTCCTTTCCACGGCGACGTATCGGACAAGGCCATTCGGGTATTAGAAGTTGCTCGTCGTCAGGGCGTCTTTGAACCGGTACTGGAGAGGCTGCTGGCTCGCCAGGATCAATGGGCTTCACATGGCAGTTTTGATGAATCCGCTATCCTCGATATCGCGAGCCAAGGAGGCCTTGATTTAGCGGCTGCCGAAGAGCAACTGACTTCTGCTGAGGTGCAGGCGGTGATTGACCAAGACATGGCGGATGTCAGAGCCAATCAGATTCGCCAAACACCTACCTTTTTTGTCAATGGCGAGCCTTTAGACCCCTTTGGTATGCAAGAGCTGATTGATGCCGTTGAGAGTGAAGTAGCGGAGATCTCTGGGGAAGAGGATGGCCAGTGATGCAGCGCTGGTGGTTACTAGGCTTTGTGGGCTTTTACCCCTTGCTAGCCGAAGCCAATTGGCAAACGCATCTGTCATTGCCTCCGTCTGAACTTAGCCCTGTCAAGTTACAGGCGGCTAGCGAGCAAGAAGGCACATTACCGCTCGATAGCGTTGATACCCTAACCTTTGGGCGTGATGTCGTCATTGATACCACCCTCTACGAGGCCTTGGCAGCAGAAGGTGTCCCAACGCGTTTCGCCACTAAACTGGAAACACTGCTCAGCGAGTTTATCGCAGCGCCGCTGGAGTTTTCTGGCAGTGAACGTATTCAATTAGTGTGGGAGGAAGATCGACGCCAGGACGGCGCCCGTGTTGGGCCACCACGCCTCAGTTATGCCGCTCTGCCTGATCAGGCAGAGCCCTTGGAGGTCATATGGCCGGTCACCCAAAAGGGGGACGTAGCTCTTTTCAAAAGCGACACCCTGCTAGGCACGTTGCGGTTGCCCGTGCTTAGTGCCCGCTTAACGTCTCGCTTTGGGAATCGGCGACATCCTGTGTATGGAGGGATGCGTCCTCATAATGGAATTGACTTGGCTGCGCCGACAGGAACGCCGGTCATTGCCACCGCACCTGGGCGCGTATTCTTTATGGGTCGCCAAGGGGGATATGGGCAGGTGATCGAGGTGGAGCACGACACAGGGGCCATTAGTCGCTACACACACCTTAGCCGATTCTCCCCACAGCTAGTGGTTGGGGATTTAGTCAATGCGGGAGAGTCGCTCGGAGAGGTAGGTTCCTCCGGGGTCGCCACGGGCCCCAACCTGCATTACGAAGTGAGAGTCAATAACCAGCCTGTTGATCCCCTTGGTCAAGGTCAACGCATCATGTTGGGTGAGCAGCCGACTCAAGGTGAATATCAAGCGTCACTTTACGAGGCAAGAGATCGCTTGGAACAAGCTATCGGCACGGCGTCCATTTATGACTTGATCTCGTTTAACGAGCCGTAACCACCCGTGCTTAGCAACGTTGCATGGATTGTTAGTAACGTGAACGTGTGCTTGCCTCGTTATGGAACCCTAGCGCTGTGATCACTCATCTACCACAAGACAGGTAATCGGTATGGAAGAGGTTTCTCTCGTCACCATGGGGGTATTGGGAAGCCTTGCCGCGGGCTTGATGACGGCTGTCGGGGCGCTTCCTATCTTGTTTACCAAAAGACCGAATCGTGGTGTTCGCGATTTAGCGTTGGGGTTCGCCGCTGGCGTCATGCTAGCGGCCTCTTTCTTCTCACTGATCATACCCTCCTTAGAAGCCTCGGAGCTGCGTTACGGAGGTAGCGTGGTACCTGCTGCCATTGCCTGTGCGGCCATCTTGCTAGGGATTGGAATGGTCGCACTACTGAACGAACTCTTACCTCATGAGCACTTCGAACAGGGGCGAGAAGGGCCAGAGGCTGCCTCACTACGTCGTATCTGGTTGTTTATTATTGCCATTACGATACACAACCTGCCAGAAGGGCTAGCCGTTGGCGTGGCCTTCGGCGCAGGGGGAAGCGAAGGAGGCATTCCACTAGCGATTGGCATTGGACTTCAGAATGCCCCAGAAGGACTGGCCGTAGCAGTATCACTGCTAGGCGTGGGCTATTCACGTTGGCGGTCATGGACGATTGCCGCCCTTACGGGGCTTGTTGAGCCGTTGGGTGGCTTATTAGGCGCTGGAGTCATCAGCATGTCACAAGCGCTACTGCCCTGGGGGTTGGCCTTTGCAGCGGGGGCGATGTTGTATGTGATCAGTCATGAGATTATTCCCGAAACTCATCGAAGCGGGCACCAAAAAAAGGCCACGCTGGGCCTCTCCATCGGATTGGTACTCATGCTGTTTTTGGATGTTTCGCTGGGCTGACCATTGGGCGTGGGGCGTAGCGTTAGTGCTAACCCAAGTCGAGAGCCCCTCCGTGCGATTTTTCAGTGATACAGAGTTGATGATCACTGATGACCTCAATGATTCGGCAGCTTTCCACTTTACCACCGGCACACTGCGTGACCATCCGTTGAAGCTCCTCACGCAGTATGGACAGTCGTTGAAGGCGGGACTCCACTTTCTTTAGGTGATGCGTGGCGATGGCATCGACTTCTTGGCAAGGCATATCAGGTTGATCTGACATGGCCAAAAGCTCTCGCACTGACTCCACCGAAAAGCCAAAGTCACGGGCATGACGAATAAAGGTCAAGCGCCGCACAGCGTCGTCTCCATAGCGGCGCTGCCCCCCACCGGTTCGTGTCGCATCGCGCAACAGCCCAATACGCTCGTAATAGCGAACCGTTTCAGGTTTGCAATCGGCTCGTCGTGCTAACTCACCAATGCTGATACTTAGGCCGATCATCGACATGGTAAAACTCCTTAGGCAGGGCTTGAAGCTGTAGTTGCTACAAGGTTTACACTTAAAAACCATAGCCCATTGGCAGGAGAGGCACCATGAAAACATCAACGCCGACAACAGCGCCTACCACCTTGACGCTGCGTGTTGAAGGCATGGACTGCGGCGGTTGTGAGCGCAAGGTTGTATCGGCGCTAGAGCGACTGGAAGGCATTGAGGAAGTCACGGCAAGCTCGGTCACGGGATCAGTGAAGATTCACCACCACGATCACGGGGCCCCCTCGCGAAAGACCATTGAGGGCATCCTGAACGAACTAGGCTATCAAGTGGCTTCCCATGATGGCCAAACACGCGCATCTGGTGCTTCATCCTCTTGGTGGCAAACCGCTAAAGGGCGCTTGGTCATTATCACAGGAAATCTGCTGATAGTGGCCTTCGCGCTTCGTTTAGCATGGCCTGCGCTGGGTAATATGCCTTTCATTTTGGCCACGCTAGTCGGCTTAATACCCATTGCGCAGAGTGCCTGGGGCGCCCTCAAAATGCGCAATCCCTTTACCATCGAGATGCTGATGTGCATCGCTGCGCTTGGCGCATTGGCCATCAATGCTGCCGCTGAAGCTGCGATGGTCGTGTTCTTGTTCGCCGTAGGTGAGCTACTCGAAGGGGTAGCTGCTTCACGAGCGCGCCGCAGTATCTCAGCCTTGGCAAATTTAACACCCTCAACGGCGAGGCTGATGGACAATGGCCAGCTGCGTGACGTCTCGGCGGAGTCACTTAAACCCGGGCAGCGTGTGCTGGTGCGGCCCGGTGATCGCGTACCCTGCGATGGACGCATCCTGGTGGGCACCTCCGACATTGACGAGTCGCCGGTAAACGGCGAGTCCATACCCCGTTCGCGAGCGCCTGGTGATGACATTTTTGCTGGCACAGTGAATCTTGATGCCGCCCTGGAGGTGGAGGTAACACGAGGCGCTGATGACAATACGATCGCTCGCGTTATTCGTCTGGTTGAAGAAGCACAGGCCGCCAAGGCACCGATAGCACGCTTTATTGATCGTTTTGCGTATTACTATATGCCCGCCGTCGTCTTACTCGCCCTACTGATGGCGATAGTGCCACCGCTGGTATCGACCATGGCATGGTCGGAGTCGATTTACCGTGCGTTAGCATTGCTGTTAATCGCATGCCCCTGCGCGTTGGTCATTTCTACCCCAGCCGCCATCGCCGCAGGTCTCTCGGCGGGCGCTCGGCGCGGACTACTGATCAAAGGGGGAGCCGTTCTTGAACAGTTAGGTAAGCTTCGCTTGGTGGCATTAGATAAAACGGGCACCCTCACTGCGGGTACCCCAAGAGTCACAGATGTGGAGTCTTGGATTGCTGAGGAAGACGATAACAGCGTATTGCGGCTCGCCGCCGCAATAGAGCGGGATTCCAGTCACCCTATCGCCACGGCTATCGTTGAGCATGCCAGACAGTCGGGCATCAACCTCCCCACCGTCACTGGCAGCCGCGCTCTGGCGGGGCGCGGTGTTTCCGGCCAGGTGGAGGGTCGCGAGCTGAGCTTAATGACGCCTCGTCACCTTCACGAGAAAGTCATCCTTGAGGAAAGTCTCAGTGCTCGAATTGTCGCGTTAGAAGAAGCCGGTAAGAGCCTCGCTCTCCTCGTCGAAGGCGAGCGTTTACTGGGCTTGATCGCGGTTCGCGATGAGCCACGCGAAGATGCCATTGAAGGCCTAGCGGCGCTATCCCGTTTAGGCGTACAGGCGGTCATGCTCAGCGGTGATAATGCCCGCACCGTCGCTGCCACGGGGGGTCGCTTAGGCATTGAAGCGTACGGCGAACTAATGCCTGAAGACAAGGCAGCGTATGTTCGAGACTGGCAAGCGGCAGGCCGTGGCCCCATCGGTAAAGTAGGTGATGGCATCAACGATGCACCGGCACTCGCGGCAGCAGATGTGGGTATCGCGATGGGGGGTGGCACGGATGTGGCGTTGGAAACCGCCGATGCAGCCTTGCTCAAGAACCGCGTTACCGGCATCGCTGAGCTGATAGACCTCTCTCGTGCCACGCTGCGCAATGTGAAAACCAACGTTGTTCTCGCCCTTGGCTTAAAAGCCATTTTCCTAGTTACAACGGCGCTGGGTATTACCGGCATGTGGATTGCGGTGATGGCCGATACCGGTGCTACCGTCCTGGTGACGTTGAACGCCATGCGACTGCTGGGTTACCGCTTTTCGCCCAGTACCGCAATGACAGGCCTGTCACAAGGAAAAACAACGTCATGAGAACAGCGCCAAACGATAGCCCTTCACGTCGCTGGCCATGGTTCACATTAGCTTGCGTGATGGCTCTAGCCGATCAACTGGTCAAGGAAATTGTGCATGCCCAGATGTCGTTTGGCCAAGTCATTCCGCTAACGCCGTTTTTTAACTGGGTTTATACCGGGAACACAGGAGCCGCTTTCAGCTTTCTCGCAGAAGCAGGGGGTTGGCAGCGCTACCTCTTTCTTGGTTTAGCGTTGGTGGTGGTCGTCGTATTGGTTGTGCAGCTATGCAAACCCCTGTCGCGCTTGGAGGCCTGTGCGTACAGCCTGATTCTTGGCGGCGCGCTCGGTAATACTGTTGATCGCTTAGCGCGAGGGTACGTCGTCGACTATCTGGACATTTACTGGGGCGAATGGCATTGGCCCGCCTTTAACATGGCCGATATCGCGCTATTTGCCGGTGTATTGATGTTCGCGGTGGCGTTATGGCGTGAAAGTCCTGCTTTTAAGCGCTCTGAGTAACGCTATGGATGTGGTCGATAAAGATAAAGAATATACGCTTTTTGCTGGGCGCTCCTCACCAATAGTCGATTGCGTTGTAGCGCTCGCCGCTGGGGTGCTGACCACCTTGAGTGCCGCCCCCTTTTCCCTATGGTGGCTTGGCCCAGTGAGCGTGGCACTGGTCTATTGGAGAATAGCGTCGCTAACGCCCGCCATGGCCACCCTGCGTGGGTGGTGCTATGGGGTAGGCCTGTTCGGTTCAGGCACGTCGTGGGTCTTCGTTGCTATTCACGATTTCAGTGGCACCGGGGCCTTGGTGGCGATGCTCCTCACCACTCTTTTTGTCAGCGTCCTGGCGCTCTTCTTTGCAGTCCCCTTTGGGCTCTATCGACGCATCACGGGGCCACGGTTCGCCTTTCTTAGCTTTGCCGGTATGTGGGTGGTGAGCGAATGGCTACGCACTTGGATGCTCACCGGCTTTCCCTGGTTATTGCTGGGCACCTCTCAGATTGATTCTCCACTAGCCCCATGGGCGCCCGTTGGTGGTGTGTACTTGCTGTCACTCATGACCGCGCTGACAGGTACGTTAGGGGTAGAGGTACTGCGTCGCCGCTGGAGTTTCCTTGTCCCAATGGCCGCCTTGTGGATCGTTCCATTCCTATTGCCCGCCCAATGGACAACCCCGGCTGGCAAGCCCATCCGGGTGGCATTGCTGCAAGGGAATCTTGACCAGCGCATTAAGTGGACTGCCCAAGGGCAGCGCGAAGCGATCAGTATCTACACGACGATGACACGGGAGCAAGCAAGGGATATCGATCTCATCGTTTGGCCTGAGGCAGCCCTTCCCATGCTTGAGCAGGAAGCACAGCAAATACTTGAGCAAGTAGCGTCCGACCTGGGGCCTGACACCGCCTTGTTGACCGGCATTTTGCAACGCGACAGTGAAGGGCGCTCTTATAACAGCGTCATAGGGCTAAATGATGTGCAGGGCGAATACCAGAAGGCGCACTTGGTGCCCTTTGGCGAGTATTTGCCATTCCAAAGTCTCCTCGCTGGCACCCTTGCTTTTTTCGACTTGCCAGTACCTCGCCTGACCCCAGGGTCAGGCGAACAGGCTCCGTTACACGTGGCTGGAGCCACCATTGGCAATGCCATTTGTTACGAAATCATTTTTGCCGACCATGTCGCCCAACAGGCGCGTAATGCCGAGCTGCTATTAACGGTTTCCAACGATACGTGGTTTGGGCGCTCCATTGGCCCACACCAACATCTTCAAATGGCGCGTCTACGTGCCTTAGAAAATGGTCGTCACCTACTTCGAGCTACCAGTAATGGCGTGACGGCCATCATCGATTCACAAGGTCACGTCACAGCCCGTGC
Source organism: Vreelandella hamiltonii (assembly GCF_014651795.1). Taxonomy (NCBI): domain Bacteria; kingdom Pseudomonadati; phylum Pseudomonadota; class Gammaproteobacteria; order Oceanospirillales; family Halomonadaceae; genus Vreelandella; species Vreelandella hamiltonii. The sequence goes on from NZ_BMXO01000004.1 coordinate 189,771, forward strand.
CCCACAGTTTGAACAGGCCAGTTTAACGGGCGAGGTGACCCCGATGCAGGGCCTAACTCCTTTCACACGCACCGGTAGTGGCCCCGCTTGGATACTCGCTGCGGTGCTGACACTGCTCGGGTTACAACTGAACTTATCTCGATCAAAAAACGACGCATTAGATGAAAAAGGAACCTAGCGATGCTCTTGGCAAAGAACGCAGCAATACTTAAGAGATTCCTCCCATGGCCAATGCAGATCGGCTTCATCGTGAGTGTGATGGTTTCGTTTCTGGCATGGCTCCCTGTCGCCATGGCGGCACAACCTTCCACTGCCCAGGAGACGGAATGGCCCAAGGGGCATTACCCGCTACCTGAGGAAGGCAATATTATCGGAGAGGCTGACACCTTCATCGTGAAGAATTACGAGGATACTCTGATTGATATTGCCAGACGTCACAACCTTGGCTACCAGGAGATTGTACGTGCTAACCCAGAGGTCAGTATTTGGGTGCCCGGAGTGGGTACTGAAGTAACCATTCCAGGACGCTTCATCCTGCCGAATGTCGAGCGTACTGGGGTCGTCATCAATATCGCCGAGCTGCGGCTTTACTACTACCCAGATGTCAAAACCGGTGAGACACCGCGCGTTGAGACCTATCCTATCGGCATCGGTCGCGAAGGGTTTGATACACCCCTTGGTGTGACCGAGACCACCATGAACATTAAAAACCCCGCATGGTACCCGCCTGAGTCGGTAAAACGTGAAGCGGAAGCACGCGGCGAAACCGCACCAAGCGTTGTACCGCCCGGCCCCGATAACCCGCTAGGAGACCATGCCATCATCCTAGGCTTCGATGGCTATTTGATTCACGGCACCAACCAGCCCGATGGCATTGGCATGCGCGCAAGCCGAGGTTGTATCCGCATGTTACCCAAAGACATCGAATCTATATTTGACCGCATTCCACCCGGCACCCAAGTCAACATCATCAATCAGCCGATCAAGATAGGTTGGGAAGGCGGTCAGCCGCTGATTCAAGCCTTTCCGCCGCTTGGAGAAGAAGAGCACAGTATGACCGCACTCACAGAGACCATGACACGCCTTAACCAATACAATGTCGATAACGTAAACCTCGATTACGAGCAGCTCAGCGATGTCCTGTCACTCTCTAACGGGCTTATAACCCCACTACATCCAAAGCAGGAACAGGAGCCACAGCGCCACAGCCCAGAAGAGAAGGCTATCAAGGGCATTTATGAAGACCTGGTTTTGACGTCATCTCAACGGTCATGACACGCCTTTTGGCACCCCGTTGAGCCCTGGCATATAGGTAGAGAGCCATAGCCCCGTCCAAACGGCGGGGCGACATTCGCCTACAGAGTCGCGGGGCCCTCCAAGTGACTGCGCGCTATCAGTGTCTTAGCACTCAATATCCAGAGGCAGCCAGTAGGTAACGCCACCCACTACCACCTGTATCCCGTCTGTCGTCCGCTCTACGGTCTGTTGTCGAAGCATTTTCTGCGTTAATTTTGTGTCATGGAAATACTCCATGGCAGCAACGATCCATGCCTCCCTCCAGGCCTCTCCTTGATCAGCACACCGGGCCATCGTCATCAGGGTGCGGGCTAGTGTTTCTTTTCGCCGCTTTCTTGCCCGTTTTACATCCACCCGAGGAGCCAACGTGGTGGCATGTTGGCGATTTAAGAAATTAGTAAACCCCGTGACCGAGGCTGCTTGTCCGGGCACCGCATGCAAATAGTTGTCCACATCGCCCTGTTGAGGCAGTCGCTGCCCCTCCCGGTCAGTAGCGAGTAGCAATGCGGCTGCCGCTCTTAGTGCAAGTCGTGCGGAGGTGTGGGACGTTTTGCCCGCCTCTATACGGGTTTCCAATTGCAGCCAATAGGCTTGCAGCACTTGGTCTGATAGCGAAGCGAACGGCATAGAACTGAGACACGCTTGAATACGTCTTTTCTCTGAGTCGATCCGCTTTGCTTGGTGATCCGGCTCTACCCCTTGCTCTTCATGCAACCATCGCATGGGAAGCCTCACACGCCGCAAGCCCTCCGCCCCGAAGTGATGAAGTAGCTCCGAATAGCTCGGTATCCGTGACCATGCCTGGTCGAGCTCAAGGAAGAACGAGAAGAAATGATTGATCTTGAGGGCAGCCTTATGCGGCCCAGTGATACGAATCAGCCATTCACCAAATTCCCCAAAGGCCTCACTTAACGCTTTGGTAGTGATACCGGCTTGGCCAATGGTGATGCGTTTACGGCATGTTCGCGTCCAATAGCAGGGCTCACAGGCATCACCTCGACCCGCTGGCATGGGATTACCACACGATGGGCAGGCAATTTCCCCTTGCTCATTACAGGCTTTGCACAACGCATCCCCGTTGGGTGCCACCACCAATAAACGATGTCGACGACATGCAGAACAGGTACCGTGGTCTGCTGTCGAACAGCGTGGACATAAGCGATGATCATGCCCCATACGCGCCACTCGGGTAAGACGTTGAGATGCTTTCCCACACGCCTCGCAGGGCTCTGGTTCTTTGAAATAGGGAGCGCAGGCGATACAGACAGGGCCGTAGGGAGTGACCTTGCCGATGTTGTAGTCTGAACTGGCTTTTCCACATCGTGCACACGGTTTGTCAACGTTGCACTGACGACAGACGGCGTCTGGGTCATTCTTAGGCAGACGGGCTAACTCACCACATCGTGGGCACATCCGCCGCTTAAACACACGAGCATAGCAAGTTGAACAGTAGCCGTGCCCTTTATGGCGTCGCCACAATTTGGAGACTTCTCGGCCACACTCATCGCAGTCGACCGTTTGGTGTTGATTCAAGAGGTTGGCTCCGCTTTCATTCTGCGTTTTAAACGCGCCCATGAGGCTCTAACAGCGCGTTCCGACATGGGGCGACAAGCCGGGGGAACACGGCGGCGATGCGGCCCATGAGGGTGGTGAGATAACCGTGATAGCAGCGGCAACAACACAACGGGGGGCGACCTTCGGGGATCATGAAGCGCGCTCGTTTTGACATTGCACGCGACCAGAACGCTGAACGTTTCTTCAAGGCCCATACTGAGCAAGCGTTCCAACGCTACCAATAAGGCACTACGCTCGCTGACAGCCAGCAGCTCAAACGCCAGGCCAGACACAGGCATTCGGCAATCCGTAACCGAAATGCCCAATGAAAGAAGCGCATCGGCCAGGGGTGACACAGGCCGCCGACTTGCACGCCGTATAACGCCAATAAAAAAGGCCACCATAGAAAACCAATCGGCGGGTGCGATAGAGGCCTGCCTAAACGTCACCTTATCCTGTTCTAACACACGATCAGCCATCACTTGAACACTGAACGCTTCAGGTAAAGGCGACGTGCATACCGCCTTTCTAAAATCGTTATGACACCGGCTGCATTGAGCTAAATGTTGATCTTCCGCTGTCAGGCGATGGGGCTCTATAGGGGCCTTGCATGCTGGGCACTCATCTACCAGCTGCACCCCATGAAAGCGGCACCCAGTGTGCCAAGCGAATCGCCAGTGCCGGCGCAAGTAGGGGGTTGAGTCCTCTGCCAAGCACAACGTGCATACCTGTTGTCCTCCATGGCGGGTTCGATTTCGGCTGCCGAGTGCCAACAACCAGGGCCAAGTCCGGGTTTCCGGTAACGAGTAACCGACCACTTTCTCACAATCGTCCCGCATCCCCGCTTTCTGAAACTTAGCGGAAGATATCCCCGAGGCATTCACTAATGGGCGCATTCTTGCGAGGGGTATTTCCCTATCAATGTCCCTCGTCCATATACGCCATGTTGGCCAAATAGCCCCGGTGAGCGACAAAGGATCACACCCCTGTCGCAACGCCGCCCGAACGAGCCATGATGAAAGGGACTCCTCAGGCAGCAGGGGCACACTCAGCGCCCAGGTCATTACAGCATCACTTCCCTAATGCCACGGGTGGGCCGCACCCATGATTTACTCTGAATAATTTTCTCATCGATGCACTCAGCTCCAGACAAAATAGCGGCATTTGCACACTCAATCAGCAGCCGGTGCAGGTCACCCAAATTACCGCCAGAAATCGCGTGGAGCTGGGTCGCCAATTGGGGCTCATGCAGTTGGGAAGGATGTTTGAGAGGTAATATCTTCTCAAAGCCAGCGAGCAGCTTCTGAAACTCCTGATTGAGCTCCCACTTTGGTAACGCGACCACATCAAAGCGACTCGCATGCTGTGGGTCTGAATGCAGCACACGCACAGCATCTTGCGTCCCCACACCAACGATGGGAATCATTAGCTCATTGCATAAAAGCTTAATGGCATTCATCGTTTCGCGCTGCTTAACAGCACCACCGGTTAACAGAGAGTGAAACTCATCGATGATCAGTAAGCGCGTATGGCAAGCACGCAGTTGATGAATCACCTGGTAGCGCAGCTTGGGAACAGGATCTGTAGGCCGGTAGGGAGCCCAGAAACTCTCTAGCACTGCGATATACAGACTTTTCTCATCGGCACTCGGGGGAGCCTGAGTGACAACAACAGGCTTCACGGGCTCTACGTCTTCATTCACGTAGCCTTCACCGTACTGCTTACGAAACTTGTCTTTCCGTTGTTGGAGTCACCCACGAGCAAGAGGTTAGGCATACGAGGACGACTGGGCTTCTCCATCAACCCACGCATGACCTCAATGACACGATTGGCCAATGGATAGCCCAACCAGCGCGGTTGATCCATAAACTCCATTCGCTCTTTAGCGGACAGCCCCAAGACGTGACGAAGATCAGGATGAAGGTGTGTGCTCATGCTATGTCCCAGTTCACATCGATATCACCCGTTAAAAGACCGTCCCCTTGAGCGGGTGTCTCTTTAGGGGCCGCAGTTGAGGGCGCATGTAAAAGGGGATCTGCAGGCGTCACCTTCTTCTCATGCTCTTTACGTCGTTGTGCCTGACGGCGACTTCGCTTAGTACGTGCTTGCGACTCCTCCACATGGGTTCGCAGCTCACTAATAGCGCGTAGAATTTCAGTCTCATTGACCGAGTTTCTTCCTTCCTGCCGAAGGCGCGCTTTAGCTTGGGCATACTCCCAAACACTCATCGAGGGGAGGGCAAGATTGGCAAAGGGCACGCGAAAATAGTGCCCGAGCTCCGGGTCTTTGAACCAAATGACACTAATGTCGCGAGGGTCGCGCCGGAAAACAAAGGTGCGTTTCTTGTCTGGCATGTCTGGATCTTTGGCATTGATCCAAGGTCTTAGCGCTTCATCGTAATAGTTTATGCCATCGATGGTCACACCAAAGGTCTGGATCGTACGCTGAAAGCTGGGCAAAAAATCGAGCAATACAGAGAGCCTGTCAGCAGGCCTCGGCGCTAATCCCACTCCCTGCACATCCGCATTGCCAAACACACCAATTTCCCACTTTTTCATCGGCGACATACCAATCCCAGAATGAAGGCGCTGGTGGTAAACCTTGCAAATCAACGTCACCAGCCACTCTTCAAACTCGCTTTTCGTCATGGCCGCGTGCTTCTCTGGATCGTATCCCTCTTTCTCTTTAATGGAGGAGAAGGTCGTCCCAGGCAGGTTATGGATTTCCTTTAGAAGAGAGCCCAGTACCCGCTCAATGTGGCCACCATAACGAGGCTGCTTAACAGGCCGAAACTCAAGGTTGACCCCATAGGCTAGGCATGAGCGCCGAAACGTCTCAGAGCGAAAATCTGGGCCGTTATCGACATGAATCGTGGCGGGTGTGCCCCATACCGGCCACTCAGCCTCCACATTATGCAGTAGCAACCACTCATCTTTAGGAAGCATGGAGTGCGCCACACACATGCCGACAGATGTTTCAGAGGGCGGGTCAAACGACAAGTAATACCCCGTGACCATGCGAGTAAACACGTCCATGGCCAACGTAATCCATGGGCGACCAATCGGCTTGCGATACACGTCATCGACCAAAATAATATCGGCAGGCGTGTGGTCAATCTGCATAACGGCTAACGGATAGTCCGCATTGGGAAATTTTCCGGCAGCCGGCTGGAACTTGTTAATGGCTTTGTCTCTAAAACCATGGCCACGCAACCGGTCACGCTCTGGGATATCACGCAGACGAGCACGAACGGTACCAGGGCTCGGCGGGTCGATGCGCCGTTCATGGCAGCGCCGCATGACTTCCTGTACCGCTTTTTGTGCGGACGGACGCTGCAGCGTCAAATACACCTCTTTGATGACTTCCTGAATCACTGCCTCGGCATGCGCGGGAATACGCGACTTTCCCTTCTTCCACCCTGGCTTTTGAGGAATCAATGCGAGCACCGAGCCCGTCGCTTTATACCGCTTCAACCAACGGTAGATCGTAGCCGTATCAACCCCCGTTTGTTTCGCACGCTCCTCCGCTGCATCCCGCCCCACCGTATGGCGATCCACCAAGGGCTTAATGATGGAAAAGCGATGCTCGGCCTCCCGCCAATCGGCATCCCCAATCTCGGACATATCCTGCTCAGGGGATACGGACCCGCTATTGAGAGGCGCTAGTTCTTTGATGCGAAGCGGGCAACTACGCCCGGACTCAACGGCAATGCCAATGACTGTCTCAAAATCGAGCACCTGGGAAATTCGGTAAACGGTGCCATCTTTCTGAACCTGCTCACCCACCATAATCTGCAAGTGTTGGCGTGTTTGGGCGACGCCGTTATTGGGTTCAGTTGCGCTGCCACGATGGTTATTCATAATCGGGTACCCATACCTCCGATAGAGGACTGAAGGATTGGGCCATATCGCAATCTAACTGCCGAGTCGCCAGTAGATGCCATAAATGCGCAATCCCCTCTGCCCGGTAAATATCGCCCATAAAGTGCCGAGAAAGCAGGTAATCCAAGGTCGCCACCCCCATTTCCCTCACCGTGTTGAGGACTGCCTGGCTTTCGACAGAGGGAAACACCATCCGCTTGTAGCGCGCTAGGAAGGTAATGTTGTCCAAGGTCTTATCACGAATGCGGCTTTCATCATGAATGCGAAACGCCCAGCCCTCATTGTTGGCATGCCGTATCGCCGCCTTCTATTTAGGCGACCATTCACGCCAATGTGCTTGCCACTTTTCCCGTGGTTTGACCTCCACCAGGAGAGGTTTTGGGTAATCCCTGTAATGACGGTTACCGAGACGGTAATAAACCAAATAGTCAGGTGTGTAGGTGTAGCGCCTACCGGTCACGGGATGATGAAACGGGATCTCGCACGGCTGGGATATCACACCAAGGACGCTCACATCAAAGTCAGCCTTGATGAGGAAATCACGTTCGAGCGTCGACTCGAACGCAATAGACTCCTCCCCGCGAAAGGCATAGTAGCCAGACACACTTCGTCGGGTAGGGCCGATTTTACGAACGGATGTAGGCAGTGGCATGGGCAGTCGCACCAAATGTTGAATAAAACAAGACCTGTCGCATCAATTGCTATTAATTCTGTCGCACTCAATCCTGTACAGACTACCATAATAGCCCGATATTACGCCCTGAGGGTCGCACTAATTGCTGAAAATGACAAGCAGTGCCCAGGCCAGGCTGGCCAGCGCCACCAGGTTCTGCAGCGTCGTGAAACGGCGTGCCTGGACACCCTCCAGGTCGAACCCCTGCTTGGTGAACCGGTACCCCTCCTCGCAGGCCCAGCGATCCAGGTAAGCCTGAATCATCCGCTCGCCTTGGCGGCGACCACGCACCGGGCGCGTCGTCACCAGCACCAGGCGCTCCGACTTCTCATGATCGACAACGATCATCCACAGCGGCGTCTCCGGATGCTCCCGCAGTGTGACCTTGGTGATGCCGAACCGCACCGGGATATGCTGCCCACGGCGCAAGTGGCCGCGGTGCTTCAGTGGCAGATCTCGGGCAATCTGCTGCGACGTCTTGGCGGTATCTCGCCACTGCCAGAAGCGCTGATTGGCGGCCCGGACCAGCACATGACGCTCGGCGCGCAGCCAGGCATCCCACAGCCGCCCTCGATCGCCGCCACGATCGATGACCCACAGTGGCCGGCCCTCCACATGGCGCTGCACGGTATCCATCACGCTCAGGATATCGGTGTTTTCACTGCGGTAGCCGCCGCGAGCCGGCGATAGCAGCCGCGTGAGCAGTGGCCAGGTGGTGCCCCGCTTCAGGTCGCGTGCCACCACGCTGATCAGCGGATAACCGCCGACGATCTCGCCGGTATCACCGTCGCGAACGCGGGTTCGGTATTCACTGGTCGGGGCGCCATCCCGGTTCAGGTCGCCCGGATCGATGGCCAGCACCATGTCATCGGTGATATAGGGCGTGATCCGCTGGAGCTGCAGTTGCTCCGCGGCCCAGGCAAGCTCGCTGTGCCGGGACAGCATGCGCGACAACCGCTTCTGCGTGTGGTGTAGCCGACAGGGTTCCTTCAAGGCGCGGGCGATCTCGGCCTGGCGCAAACTACCGCTGGCCAGGATGCCAAAGAGCGTTTCTGCCGCCAGCTTCACGACGGGTCGAGCGAGGTGATCCGACAGGTCGTCACACCAGTCGATCAGGCGAGCTTTCCATTTGGCGCGGTCTTTGGCATCTTGAAGCATCGGGGCTTTCCTTTTGGTTCATGGTGTTAGGGGTAACAACATGATACCGGCGGGAAAGCCCCGATCTCGTTGATAGCACTGAAATTTTCAACGCTATTCAGGCAGTTACAGCACCACCTGTGGAAAAGTGGGGAGACGCTAGGCCTAAGGTACGTTACCCTTGGGGGAGTCCACTTGATAAGGAGTGCTCATGGATTGGAATCCGGCCTACACCTGGCTAGTCATCGCGCTGCTGCTCAGTCTCGGCGAGCTGACCTCTGGCGCCATGGTCCTCCTGGCGCTGGGCATCGCCGCCGCCTTGACCGCCGCCGTCACCGCGCTGGGGCTGACACTGCCCTGGCAACTGCTCAGCATGGGCATCTTCGCGGGTATTCTGGTGCCCGTGGGCGTGATGGTGATTCGCCCGCGCTTTTCGCCCAAGGGGGTCGCCTACGGCACCACCGGTACCGGTGTGGAAAAGAACCAACACTATGTCACCCTGACCCGCGACTTCGATAATGCCACCGGCATCAAGGTCAATGGCGACTTCTATCGACTACGCGTGCTGGAGAGCGGAGCCACCGAGCTGCCCTCCGGCACTCCGGTGGTGTTCAAACGTTTCGAGGGCACCACCGCCCTGGTCATGCTGACCCCTGCCAGCAACCCGGTTCCCCAGGACAACCATTCGCAACGCAAGGAGCTTTAACCATGGATCTACCCATCAGCCCAGGCCTGTTGATCAGCCTGATCATCGTGGTCATCGGTATTCTGATCATTTCCAAGGGCCTGGTGATCGTTCGCCAATCGGAAGTCATGGTGATCGAGCGGCTAGGCTCGTTTCACCGGGTGCTGGAGAGCGGCATCAACATCATCATTCCCTTTATCGAGCAGCCCCGCGCCATCACCATGATTCGCTACAAGAAAATGGGCGAGGAGTACCACCCCATCACCAGCGATGAAATTCGTATCGACCGTCGGGAAACCGTCATGGACTTCCCGGGCCAGCCGGTCGTGACCACCGACAACGTCACGGTGCGGATCAACGGCGCGCTCTACTATCAGATCATCGACCCCAAGCGAGCAGTCTATGAGGTCGAGAACATGAGCCAGGCCGTGGAGGTACTGGCCAAGACCACGCTGCGTTCGGTGGTCGGCAAGATGGAGCTGGATAAGCTGTTCGAATCCCGGGCCGAGGTGAACAACGAGATTCAGGCTGCCATGGAAGAGCCTGCTTCCAAGTGGGGGGTCAAGATCTCCCGGGTCGAAGTTCAGGACATCGCCATGCCGGAAGAGGTAGAGTCGGCCATGCGCCTGCAAATGGCTGCCGAGCGTAAACGTCGTGCAACGGTCACCGAAGCCGAGGGCGAAAAATCAGCAGCCATCGCCATGGCCCAGGGCCAGCGTGAGTCGGCCATCCTCAACGCCCAGGGCGATAAAGAGTCGGCCATTCTGCGTGCCCAGGGCGAGCAGGAGTCCATCAAGCTGGTGCTCAGCGCCATTGGCGACAGCGACGAGCACAAGCGTACGGTAGTGGGCTATCTGCTCGGCCAGAGCTACATCAAGGTGCTGCCCACCATGGCGAAAGACGGCGAGCGCGTCTTCGTGCCCTACGAATCCTCGGCGCTGCTGGGCTCCATGGGCATGTTCCGTGAAATGGCGGGCACCCCGGAAGACGCCGTGGCCAACCATCTGGATCACGCCAACGCTCGCCAGGGCGGCTTCCGCAGTGGCATCGTGGGGGGTGCGGCAAGCGGCCAATAACCTCGCATTAACCTCTTGGGCCACCACGGCGGCTTGATGCGCCTCGTCGGCGAGGCGCGAGAGAGCCGGTGACTTGCCTATGGCACCCCAATGGCGTGCGGCACAGGTGTTTCGATAAGGATTTGGCTTGTTTATCGGGCAAGGCTATCGAGTCTGGTTATCCAAGCGCCTGGTTATCGAGAAGCCTGTTATCGAGAGAGCTCCTGGCGCACGATGTCGGCACCTGCGCTCAATGCCTTCAGCTTGCCTTGCGCCACTTTGCGCGGCAGGGGCGTCATGCCGCAGTTGGTGCAGGGGTAGAGCTTGTCGGCGTCCACAAAACGTAGCGCCTTGCGCAGGGTATCGGCGACTTGTTCCGGGGTTTCGACGGTGTGGGTGGCCACGTCGATGGCCCCGACCATCACCTTCTTGCCGCGAATCAGCTCGATCAGCTCCATGGGCACGTGGGAGTTCTGGCACTCCAGCGAGACGATGTCGATGTTCGAGGCCTGCAGTTTGGGGAAGATTTCCTCGTACTGGCGCCACTCGGACCCGAGCGTCTTCTTCCAATCGGTGTTGGCCTTGATGCCGTAGCCGTAGCAGATATGCACGCCGGTCTCGCAGGTGACGCCTTCGATGGCTTTTTCCAAGGCGGCGATGCCCCAGTCGTTCACCTCATCGAAGAACACATTGAAGGCGGGCTCATCGAACTGAATGATGTCTACCCCCGCCGCCGCCAGATCACGGGCTTCCTGGTTGAGAATCTTGGCAAATTCCCAGGCGAGTTTTTCACGGCTCTTGTAGTGGCCGTCATAGAGGGTGTCGACCATGGTCATGGGGCCTGGCAGCGCCCACTTGATGGGCTGGTCGGTCTGCTGACGCAGGAATTTGGCATCGTCGACGAATACCGGTTTTTCCCGCGAGACAGGGCCCAGCACCGAAGGCACGCTGGCCTCGTAGCGATCACGGATCTTGACCGTCTTGCGCTGCTCGAAATCGACACCATCGAGGTGCTCGATGAACGTCGTCACGAAGTGCTGGCGAGTTTGCTCGCCGTCGCTGACGATGTCGATGCCTGCCTGACGCTGATCGTGCAGGCACGCCCGCAGCGCGTCCTGCTTGCCTTCCGCCAGCTCGTCGCCCTGCAGTTTCCAGGGGGACCAGAGCGTCTCGGGCTCGGCCAGCCAGGCGGGCTTGGGCAAACTACCGGCGGTCGAGGTGGGCAACAGTGTCTTCATAAGAAATAACCTTCATGATGAGGGATCAAAGGGCGTAATCGGCCGACCACTTGTCGAGTATTTGGCGGAAGGGCTTGATGAAATACTGCTCGGTAAAGCGCCCCTGCTCGATGGCCAGTTGGCTGCGCTCTTCACGGTCGTACACGATGCGTGTCAGCGAGTAGTCCTGGTGCTTCAGGCTAGGCTGATAGAGCTTGCCTGCCGCCGAGTTGGCGTTATAGATCTCGGGGCGGTAAATCTTCTGAAACGTCTCCATGGTGCTGATGGCGCTGATCAGTTCGAGGTCGGTGTAATCGGCCAGCAGGTCGCCGGAGAAATAGAACGCCAATGGCGCCACGCTATGGGGCGGCATGAAGTAGCGCACCTGCAGGCCCATCTTGGCGAAGTAGAAATCCGTGAGCGACGGCTCGTCGTTGACGTACTCGACGCCCAGCACGGGGTGGCGATTTTCCGTCTGGCGATACACTTTGCTGTGGGACACGCTCAGGCAGATGACCGGTGCCTTGCTGAATGATGCGCGGTAGGCGTCGGAATGAATGAAACGCTTGAACAGCTTGCCGTGGAGGTCGCCAAACCCTTCCGGGATGCCAAACTCCGAGCGCTCCTGATTATGCTCGGCCAGCCACACGCTGAAGTCGTAGTCGCGAACGTAGGAAGAGAAGTTGTTCCCCATCATGCCTTCGATGCGCTTGTCGAGATGCTGATCGATGATGGTCGTCTTCAGCATTTCAATCGCGGGGAAAGCATCGCTCGCGTTTGCCATGTTCAGCTCGCCGGTGATGATATCCAGCTCGACGGCGTAGCGATCCGCCCTGGGGTTATCCCAGTGCGCCAGGGTATTGAAGCGGTTGTTGATCATGGTCAGCGCATTGCGCAGGTTTTCCTGGCAGCGCTCCCCTCTCGCCAGATTGGCGAAGTTGGTCGTGGTACGCGTGCTCTCGGCAGGACGGTAGTTTTCGTCGAACCGGACGCTCTTGATATCGAAGGTAAAGTCGTAGCTCATCGCGAACAAACACCCTGTTGGTCGAGATTGGCGACGGCGCCGCAATGCAGCTCAGCGCTCGATGCCATGTTTGACGTTTCGATACACGGGCGTTAGCGCCACGTCATCGAAAAGGATGTGTTCTTTATGCCAGACCCACCACATGAATGAAAAGCGACATTAATTCAACTCATCATGAGAAAACCTCATGATGAGCTGTTTGGCAGGGCGCTTACCCCTGTTGAAACGGATACACCGAGCCAATGTTCAGCAGCTGCGTCAGCTCATCCAGCGCGGTGAGGACTTCCGTGGCGAGCTGCGGGTCGGCCAGGTCATCGGTGGCGAGGCGGTCGCGGTAGTGGCGGCTCACCCAGGCGGTGAGGTCGTTATAGAGCGCATCGTCGAGCAGCACTCGACCGCTTAGGGCTGCGCGCTCGGCGTCGCTGAGCACCACGCGCAGGCGCAGGCAGGCGGGGCCGCCGCCGTTGCGCATGCTCTGCTTCACGTCCTTGACGATCACTTCGCCAATGGGATTATTGCCTGCCAGGATGAAGTCCTGCAGCGTGCGCCACACGGCTTCCCGCTCCTGACACTCGCTGGGCACCACCAGGGTCATGGTGCCATCCGGGTTGGAAAGCAGCTGGGAGTTGAACAGGTACGACGCCACCGCGTCTTCCATGCTCACCGCTTCCGCCGGGACACGAATGGGAATCAGCGGCGTACTCATTTTGGCACGTAGCTCGTCCAGGGTCCGCGCCTCGTCCAGAAACGCCATTTCGTGGTAGAGCAGCACCGAGCCGTTGCCCACGGCAATCACATCGTTGTGGAACACGCCCGCATCGATGGCCTCCGGGTGCTGCTGGGCGAACACGGTCTGGGCGTCGCTCAGCCCGTGCTGGCGGGCCACCGCCTGGCTGGCTTCCAGCGTTTGCCGGGCGGGGTAGCGCTTGGGCTCGCTGCGCCCGCCGCCAAACGCCTGGCGGCCATACACGAACAGGTGCACGCCGGGCTCGCCGTACTCACCGCATAGCCGGGTGTGGTTGGCCGCCCCTTCATCGGAAAACGCGGGGGTGGCGGGCAGCACCGGGTGGTGGGCGAAGTGCTGCTCATCGCGGAAAATCGCCTGGAGTACGCGCCCCGTGGTGCGCGGCTCCAGGTAGCGGTGGAAGCTCGACTGCAGGTTGGCCGGGGTAAAGTGCACCCGACCATCCGGCGCATCCACGCCAGGCGTAATGGTGCCCGCGTTGGCGGTCCACATGCTGGACGCCGAGCACACCGCCCGCAGCAGTTGTGGCGCTTGCTGCGCCGCTCGAGCGAGGATCTCGCGGTTGCTGCCGCTGAAGCCCAAGTCGCGCAGCGCGCCCAAGTCCGGCCGCTGCTGCGGGGGCAGAACGCCCTGGGCGTAACCTGCATCCATCAGCGATTTCATCTTGGCCAGCCCCTGCAGCGCGCCCTCTCGGGGGTTGGAAACCAGGCCCCCGTGGCTCATGGAGGCCACATTACCGTGGGCCAGTCCCGAGTAGTTGTGGGTCAGCCCGACCAGGCCGTCGAAGTTGACTTCCCGAATGCTGTGGACGCTCATAGAGTGACTCCCGGTGGCAGGGTTTCGGGCATTTCCAGACTGTCGGCTTCCATGGAGGCAACGGGGTAGGCGCAGTAGTCGGCGGCATAAAAAGCGCTGGGGCGGTGATTGCCGCTATCGCCTACGCCGCCGAAGGGCGCGTCACCCGATGCCCCCGTGGTCTGGCGGTTCCAGTTCACGATGCCTGCGCGAATACGCAGCAGGAAGTCGTCCCAATCCGCCTGTTCGCCGCCGATCAACCCCGCCGAAAGGCCGTAGCGGGTGTCGTTGGCCAGGGCCAACGCCTCGTCCCAATCGGCATAGCGATGGATTTTCAGCAGCGGGCCAAAGTGCTCTTCATCGGGCACCTCCAGGCCGGTCACGTCGATCAGCGCGGGGCTGAGCAGGCTGGTGTTCTCTGCCAGGCGCTGCATACGGTTGATCACCGTGCCGCCCATGGCTTCCAGTTCGGCCTGCGCCTTGAGCAGGCCATCGGCCGCGGCCACGCTCACCAGGCCGCCATAGAACGGCGCGGGCTCCTCCTCGAACTGCCCGGCCACGTGCAGCCTGGCAATCGCCTCGGAGAGCGCGTCGATGAGACGATCTCCCACCTCCCCTTGGGGAATCATCAGACGACGAGCGCAGGTGCAGCGCTGGCCGCCGGAAAGAAACGCCGACTGCAAAATGGTCAGGACGGCTGCGCGCTGATCATCCACCTCCTTGACCACCAGCGGGTTGTTGCCCCCCAGCTCCAGGGCGAGGATTTTATCCAGCTGCCCGGCAAACTGCTGCTGCAACAGGCCGCCCACTTTGGCGCTGCCGGTAAACAGCAGGCCATCGATACCCGGATGGGCAGAGAGCTCCTGCCCCACGGCCACGCCGCCTTGTACCAGGTTGATCACCCCGGCGGGCAAGCCGGCTTCCAGCCAGCACTGCAGGGTCAAATCCGCGGTGAGCGGGGTCTGGTCGCTGGGCTTGAACACCACCGTGTTACCCGCCAACAGCGCGGGCACCATGTGGCCGTTGGGCAGGTGCCCAGGGAAGTTATAGGGGCCGAACACGGCCATCACCCCGTGGGGCCGGTGGCGCAGGACCGCCCTGGCGGTACCCAGCTCTTTTTCACGTTCGCCGGTGCGCTCGTGGTACGCCTTGATGGAGAGCGCCACCTTGCCCACCATGGCTCCGACTTCGGTACGCGCTTCCCATAGCGGCTTGCCGGTTTCTGCGGCAATCGCCACGGCGAGGTCTTCCTGGTGCGCCTTGAGCACCTCGACGAACCGCTCCACCAGCGCCTGACGCTCGGCAAAGGGAGTGCGCGCCCAACCGGGGAAGGCGGCCCTGGCGGCCTCGACTGCCCGCCCCACCTGGGGCTGCGACGCCGAAGCGCCTTGCCAGAGCAGCGTACCTGCCACGGGGTCGTGCTTGGTCACGGGGGCGGCCTCGCCGACCACCCAGGCCCCATCGATCAACTGCTGCTGTTGGGCGGGCATACGCGGGGTGCGTGCGTTCGGGTTATGCATGACGCTCTCCTTTGCTGAGCCGGGTAGTCGGGTACGTGGGCAGATCAGGTTTCCAGCAGACGCAGCGTGTCGCCCGTGGCGACGCCCAGCCGCTCGGCCTCCTGAGGGGTCAGGACAACGGTGCTTTCATCAGCGGGACCTCGGCCAATCCAGCCAGCGGTAAAGTGCTGCATCTGAGTGGTGGCCGCCAGCCAGCGGCTGACGCTTTCTGCGGCAGCGTCGGGCGACACCTCCACCTGATAGCAGCGTGAATTGCGGATCGCTCGCACATCATCGATATAGGCTTCCACCGTGGGGCCGCCGTCGAAGATGTCGATGTAGCCTTCCCAACGCAGCCCCTCTTTCTTGAGCATTTCCAGCGCCGGGCGGGTGTGGCGATGTACCTGACCAATACAGGCCCGCGCCTCTTCCGACATGAACGTGGTGTAAATGGGAAACTTGGGCATCAGCTCGCCAATGAAGCTTTTCTGACCCAGACCAGTCAGCCGGTCTGCCTCGCTGAAATCCATGGGGAAGAAGTGCTTGCCCAGGCTTTGCCAGAACGGGCTGACGTTGTTTTCATCGAACACGCCGCGCATTTCGGCGAGCACCTTCTCGGGAAAACGGTCGCGGAACTGAGCCATGAACAGCCAGCGCGCCTTGGAAAGCAGCGCACCGTTGCGCAAATGTTTGTTGGCCTCGCCCCGGTACTCCGGGCGCAGGAACAGCGAGCACACCTCGGCATCGCCGGTATGGTCCGAGCTCAAAAACAGCGTGTCGATAGTACGGTGCAGGTCGAGCTGTACCGACGAGTGGGCCAGGGTGCCAAGCCGATAGTTGTAGAACGGCACTTCACGACCCACCTGACCTTCAATGGCGCAGCAGCCTGCCAGCTCGCCGTTGGTGTCATCTTCCAGTACAAAAAAGTAGAGCCGGTCGTCCACTGGCGTGCGCTCTTCGAACGCGCGGGCGGCGGCGTCGATCTTGCCCGCCAGGAACTCCCGGTTATCCGGCAGCGAGGTAAAGCCAACGCCTGCCTGCTGCGCCAGCGCCTGGAGCCCATCCAGATCATCACGGGCAATGGGGCGAATGCGCATTACATCTCTCCTTCATCGAGCGCATCGAGGGCGCTGGGCAGGGCTAACGGTGCCGCCAATACGGCGCGCCCCTCTTCCACCCCCAGGCGCTGCGCATGCTGCGGGGAAAGCACCAGCTGTCCGGTGGGCGAAAGCGCATAGCGCGCCACGATGCAGCGAAAATCGCTCAGCGTCTGGTTGGCGATCATCGCCGGTTCGGCATCCGGCAAGGCATGCTCCGGGCGCACCCGCACCGGGTGCCAGGCAGCACGACGACAGGTTTCCAGCCGTTCGCGCTCGGCCTTGACGATGGGCCCGGCATCGAAAATATCCACATGCCGGGAACGGACAAAGCCTTCCGCCAGCATTTCCGCCAGCGCTGCTTCATGGGCCGGATGTTCACGGCCTATGGCTGCCCTGGCAGGCGGCGTCAATAGCGGCAGGTAGAGCGGAAACTGGGGCATCACCTCGGCAATGAAGCTTTTCGAGCGCACCCCGGCCATGTGGTTCATCTCCTGGAAGCCGCGGGCAAAGAAGTGGCGGCCCACGCTCTCCCAGAAGGGCGATTCATTCTGGCGATCCAGGTACCCCGGAAACGCCACGGCGAGAATCCGCGAGAAGCGCTCCGGGTACTGGGCAATGAACATCAGCCGCGCCCGCCGCAGCAGGCTCTCGGCGCTGGTGCCCTTGTAACGCGGGTTGAGCGACAGCGCACAGAGCAGCGTGGCGTCCGAGACTTCGTGGGACAGCGCCAGGGTCTGTACTTCCCGGCGCACGTTGAGCTGCTGCGAGGCGTGGATCAGCGTCTCCTGGCGGTAGGTGTAATAGGCCTCGGCGGCCCCCGCCTGGGCGCGGATGGTGGCGGTACCGAGCACTTCATGACGATGATCGTCCGCCAGCACGAACATGTACTGCTCGTTACCCGGAAAATCGACCTCGCTGCCAAACGCCTCCTGGGAGCGCAGGATGCGCTCCTCTAACCGCTCTCGGTTGGCGGGCAGGTTGGTCAGCCGAGGAACGGCGTGCTCGGCCAGCTGTTCCAGGGCAGGCAGGTCGGCCAGGGTGACCGGACGGATAACCAGCATGCTCAACGCTCCTTCTGGTAACGCTTGCGGCCTGCTCATGCGCTGGCAACAAGGCGCTCGATGGCTCGTTCGAGACGCGCCATGCCTTCGGCGATGTCGGCCTCGGGGATCACCAGCGACGGCGCCATGCGCAGCACATTGGGACCTGCGATCAGCGCCATCACGCCCTCTTCCATGGCCAGCGGCAGGATATCCTTGGCGCGACCTTCGAAGGCATCGGACATCTGTGCGCCCATCAACAGGCCCATGCCGCGGATTTCCTTGAACACGCCGTGCTTGCGGTTGATGGTTTCCAGGTGCTCACGGAACAGGTCGTGACGCTGCTTGACCCCTTGCAGCACTTCGGGGGTGTCGATGAACTCGACCGCCGCCAGGGCCACCGCCGATGCCAGCGCGTTGCCGCCGTAAGTGGAGCCATGGGTACCGATCACCAGCGACTTGGCAATGGCGTCGGTGGTCAAGGTGGCGCCGATCGGGAAGCCACCGCCCAGCGATTTGGCGCTGGTGAGAATGTCCGGAGTGATACCGAAGTTCTTGTAGGCGTACAGCTCGCCGCTGCGGCCCACGCCGGTTTGCACTTCATCGAAAATCAGCAGCGCGCTGTGCTCGTCGCACAGATCGCGCAGGCCCTGCAGGAACTCCTGGGTGGCAGGCACGATGCCGCCCTCCCCCTGCATGGGCTCGACCATGATGGCGCAGGTGTCATCGCCCACCAGCTTGCGCACGCTCTCCAGGTCGTTGAAGTTGGCGTGCAGAATGCCGCCGGGCACCGGGCCAAAGCCCTGGGAGTATTTTGGCTGCCCGCCCACGCTCACGGTGAAGAAGGTGCGGCCATGGAACGACTGGTAGAACGAGATGATCTTGTCCTTGTGCTCGCCGTGGTGATCCACCGCCCAGCGGCGCGCCAGCTTCAGCGCCGCCTCGTTGGCTTCACCGCCGGAAGAGCACAGGAATACCTTGTCGGCGAAGGTGCGCTCGGTGAGCGTCCTGGCCAGCTTGAGCGCAGACTCGTTGGTGAACACGTTGGACAAGTGCCAGAGCTTTTCGCCCTGCTCTTTCAGCGCATTGACCAGTACCGGGTGGCAGTGGCCCAGCGAGTTCACCGCAATCCCCCCGGCAAAATCGATGTATTCACGGCCTTGCTGATCCCACAGGCGGCTGCCTTCACCACGCACCGGAATGCTCTGTTGCGGTGAGTAGTTGGGCATCATGTAGTGGTCGAAATCCTGGCGACTTGGGGTGTGGCTCATGAAACAAATCCTCCGGTGGAGTCAGCGATGACATCAGTATACGAGGGGCGGTGGCCGCCCTGCTTTCACGATTGGGACGCTAAATTATGAAAAGCTGCGCCTACCCCAGCCGCTCTTCCCGCGGGGTGATCCCAAAGTGGTTACGGTAGGCAGTGGAAAAGTGCGCGCCCGAGGAGAAACCGGTCATCAGGGCAATGTCGCCCACGGGACGGTCGCTCTCTCTGAGCTGTTTGCGGGCTTCCTGCAGCCGCAAGTCCAGATAATAACGGCTGGGCACCGCCTGCAGGAACTTCTTGAACAGCCGCTCCAACTGACGCCGGGAAATGCCCAGGTGTTCGGCCAGTTCCAGGGTCGAAAGCGGCTCTTCGATATTGGCTTCCATCAGCGTGACCGCATCCACCAGGCTTTGTGGGGCGTGGCCCAGGCGGTGGCGCAGGGGGACGTGCTGGCGCTCATCGGCAAGGCGAATGCGATCGCACACGAACTGCTCCGAGACCTGCTCTGCCAGCCGTGGGCCGTGATGCTTGCCGATCAGCGTCAGCATCATGTCCATGGCGGCGGTGCCGCCCGCGCAGGTCAGACGGTCACGGTCGATCTCGAACAGCTGCTGGGAAAGCGTGACCTGGGGGTACGCCTGGGCAAATGCGTCGAAGCGCTGCCAGGGCAGCGTCGCGCGATAGCCTTCCAGCAACCCGCAGCGGGCCAGCACTTCGGTGCCCCCGGCCAGGCCGCCTAGCGCCACGCCCCTGCCCTGATGACCGCGCAGCCACTCGTGAAGCCTGGCGGGCAGTACGTAGGGTAGCGGTGTCGGTGCACAGACCAGCAGCATGTCCAGCGGCCCAAGAGCGGCTTCCAACGAGTGCTGGGCCAGCAGCGAAAGCTGCGCTGCACTGCGCACGGGCTCGTCATCCAGGCTGAGCGTCAGCGTGTGATACAGCATCTGGCCACTGAGCTGATTGGCCATCTGCAGTGGCTCGATGGCGCTGGCATGGGCCAATAACGAAAACCCGGGAAGCAGCACAAAGGCAACCCGCCGACGCTGATCGGGGGAAGGCGTCAACGGCCGAGTGGGCATGTGAAGATGTGACAAGGTGAGAGGCACTGCATGGAAACCGCCGCTGGCTGTCGAGATAACGTGTTCAAATCAAACGTCATCTTACCCAATTGCGGCGCGGAAGGCAGCGCCATGACCGCAGGAACAAAAACACGGCGCTTGACGTCCTCCCCGCCCTAAAGGACGGGGATTCCAACTTCTTGAGGGCAACGTCCTGCCCCGAGGCTGAGGATATTCCGGGCCGCATTCACGTCCCGGTCG